>DAOWNV010000124.1 GCA_030642405.1 Desulfosarcina sp. | reverse complement strand
GTTTGACATATATCTGAAGACAAATCCGTTACCAGACATATGCGAATCCGTTCTGTTTTCTCCATCAACGCCAGGGCAGTTCCACCGTTTCCCTGATAGGCATTCAGCAAGTGGTCAAAAACCAAATCACGATTCCCCATTTGGAACCAGGGCAGAAAAGTTTTCGATCCAACACCATCAGGACAACAGGCGAACAAAATCAGTGTCCCACTGTCTGTGACGAAATCGGCAGCGTTATGGATCGCCTTGTGAGCCTGAATGAAATTTATATCCTTGGGGTGGCCGCCACAGGAAGCGACAACCATTTCAAACCGCTCTTTGCCTTGCATCTCACAATTTTCCCCGTGAAGTGAACAAGCTTTTTTAAAATGTTCCCCGCCTTTTCCCACCAGCAACCGGCACACCCTTCCACGACTGTCCAGGATACCATGGATAGCAAGGTCGGCAGGTTTTTGGCCTTCTATTTCAGCCAGGTCTTCGGCCACAGGATTGCCATCCAGTTTGCCCGGTCTGCATCCCGGAGATAAGATTCGGCTTTTACTATCCAAAAACAAACCATGGTTTTGGTAAATGGCTTCCCGATTTCCCAAGCCTGGGAAAATCAGCTTCCGACCACCACCAAATCCTGCAAAGTAGTGGTGGGAAATGGCACCAAAGGTGATCAGGAAATCGGTCTTGAGAATATCTTTGCGAAAACGTATGGCTGTACCGCGTGAAGTGCGGCCCATTTCCTGAAACAGAGTCTTGTCCATGGAGCCGTGATGGACAAATCGGTATTTGGTAAAAACTTCACCATAGGCTTTCTTGCTCTCAACATCGCTTTGAATCGGATGGGTGCCGTATGCGATAAAAATGGTAATATTATCCGATTCAACACCGTTGGCTTGGAGTTGATTAACCAATACAGGTAAATATCGATCGTAGGCGCAAAGCCTTGTCTTGTCCGCCACCACCACACAAACCTTTCGACCGCTAAGATTTCCCACCGAAAGAGAGGAAGCAAGATCGACAGCGAACCGTTTTTCAGAAATATTTTTTTCCGGTTCACGTATATTCAAGAACTCCGTACCTGCCGGAAACAGAATTTTTACAAAGGTGTTACCATATTTCAAATTGACATTTGATCCCATTGGTTTCTTTTGGTTCGCAATAGTTGAACCAGGTTTATAGGCAAGAAATGGGCTTGGAAGCAAGTATGGATGACTGGGCCCTTAGGTAGTGCACAGCTTCGCTGAAAACCTTGGAAAGGTGAATGCTTCAAAAAATCAGCTTCGCCAGGTCTTTTTGAATCTGATCTCCAACGCCCGCGATGCCATGCCCGAAGGTGGCCGTCTCACAGTGGCTACCGAAGGGGACGATTACTTCGTCCACATCACCCTGGCCGATAATGGCATTGGAATAAAAAAAGAGCACCTCGATTTGATTTTCGAAACTTTTTTCACCACCAAAACCGACAGTGTCAAACGTGTTAAAATCTGATCCCAAGGTTGCGGTTTTTGCAACGTTTGTGTGAACTAACCAGGAGTCATTTATCCTGTTCTGCCTATAATATTAGTCATTTAAAAGCAATAGCGGAATAGCCGGCAGTGTTTTTTCTTTTGGATTGGGATCGCTCTCCCCAGGGTCGACCCGGCCATTATGGTTGGCATCCTCCTCACCATCTAGCAAGCCGTCACCATCCGTGTCATCATTTATCGGATCTGTTTGAGAGCCGGGATCTGCATCGGCAATGAAAAATCCTTTCGACTCATCAGTTGCCGACGGATCTTCGGGTTGGGTCAGCCCGATCTCTGTACCATCGTAGACGTCATCACCGTCCGTATCGGGATTGCACGGATCGGTTTCGTTTGCGTCCAAACTACCATTGTGGTTCTTATCTTCGTTACCGTCCTTGATCCCATCCTCATCGCTGTCCGCATCATCTGCCACAGTACAGGAACCTTGTTTGTTTTCCACAAAATTGGAAATGCCGTCATCGTCGCTATCCGGTGTCAGTTCAAAAGTGGGGTTGAGGCTGACGTCGCTGGGAAATTTGGAACTATTGTCAAAATTGCCCTGGGTATCGTCTCCTGTGAGTTGACTAAACCATTCACGATAGGCCCGGATACAGTAACTATAGGTTTCACCCTCTTTCAACAAGCCCCTTGGAACGGCAAAGGAAGAACCATCGGCCGCATCTACGGATATCCGATGAAGACGTTCACCGGTCATGTCATGAATGTCGATACGATAAAAACGGGCATCCGTTACAGGATCCCAACTCACCAGGATTTCCTTTGATTTAACAATGGCTGAAAGATTGTTTGTTGACGGTATGGGATTATTGACCAAGTCATCGGTTATCGATGCAACATGCCCGTCATTGTCCGTCACGGTGAAAGTATACTTCCCACTTTCAATCGGCTCATCCGATCCGTTAAGATAATAACCCCGGGTGGGACCGTCCGTGTTATCCAAAGATAAGATCTCTTCTGTCCCTGAAGGAAACTTCACCTTCACAGACGTGATGTTTCCGGGCACCCCCTGCCGGTCGTTTACGCGAACCCAGAAGATAGGGATGGTAAGAGAATCTTTCGTATAGGTAAGCGCACCCGCCCCATCCAGATCAATTGAGGGGCGTTCCGGTATTTCCTCATTCGTATAAAACCTGTAATAGTCGCTGTTGGTCGGTGTCCGGGAGTAGTTGTCCACACTCAACGGGCTAGGTTTATCATAGGCCTCCACCCGATAGCGGTAGTAGCCGCCGGGTTCCAGTACGCCCGGCGGCACGGTGTACGTGGTTTCACTACCTGTGTATCCCCGCCATACGGTTCTTTTTTTATCGTACGTATAAATCCTGAACTGGTAGCGACTCGCATTAGTCACCGAATCCCAGGAAAAAGTGGGGTTGGTGCTGGTGGATAGGTTAATACGGGTGTGAAATCCCAACTCTTTTCTAATGGGTGGATAAACCGGCCCCGCATGCTCATACGCTTCCGAAGCGACAAGGCCTTGGGTCTTGTTGTCGGCGCTGAATGTCAGCGTTTTGGTCCCTTCATCCCAGACGACGCTCATCGTGACGATATCGTTCACATTCGCATCCACCAGCGTTTCGCTTTTTATGGTCTCCCACTGATAAGTGCCCTGGTGATTGATCCATTGCTTGGACAAATTATAAAAAACGCGACTGCCATTATTATAAAATGAAACCCAGAAATCAGCGTTGCTGCCGTCATTGAAAAACGTTCCTGCAATTCGTGCTCCCTTGGATGGGGCGTCACTCGCACCTGTCACCGAAATATCTGCCTGAACGGAAGTAATCGGGCCTACATCAGCGAAAGCAATGCCCCCATGGGCACGTCCGACTGAATTTTGAAGGTTCATCACCAGCTGATTGTTGACGATATCGGCCTGGCTGATCCACTTCCATTTAGAGGGATCCAGTTCATTGATATCGTTGATGTTGAACGCCTCGTAGAGCTGTCCGTTCACATAAACATTATCGAAGGTGGCGGTAATATGTTCATCGATATTGCTTGGAGTCAACGAAGCTGCGTCAGGACCGTTCAACGGTGTGACATCCACCTGTTCAACAAAAGTGGTTTGAAGGCCTTCAGGGTCTGTTACAGTAAAGGTGTATTTACCCGATACCGGTGTCCCTCCTCCCACATACAGCCAATAGTAACCAGATGTTGGGTTTAAAGGGCGGTCGAATCCCACTTTTTTGACATGGGTTTCATCCGGAAAATTGCTCCCATCGGGTGCAGTAACTGTCAGCGTGTGGGATGACCCGTCATAGGCAACGCCATCCAGATCAGTAACTTTCACCGAACAGGCGAAGGCGTTGCCGCCTGTCCAGGTAAGCCCGTTCCAGCTGTTGGAATGGATGGCCGGTAATGCTTCATGGGGGTCGAGAGAATCAGATACGGTAAATTCGACCCATTCGCTGAAAGCCGCATTCTGCGTGGGAGCCCCCTCATTATGGTCAGCAACAATTACCCGCCATTGGTATTCTCCAGGACTAAGCGCACCTACCGGTGCAGTGATTCCTGTCGTCCCCATGGTGAAGTCCTTATCATTCCTTTCACCGTTGGATTTATTGACTACTTCCATATTGTAATATAAAGGAGTTCCCGGAAGCTCAACAGGCTCCCAGGTAAAAATCGGTGTTTTCGAGGTAACAATTGTTCCTTCGGCCGGTAACATTGCTGTAACCGCCGGAATGGGAATCGTCTTGTTTACATACTGATAGTCGGTGGTCACCACCCTTCCATCCGAAGTAATGGCAGTAAACGTGTGAATCCCCAATTCCGGCTGTTTGTTTTCTATGGTTTTCGCGAATTCCTTTGCGCTGGAATCCCATTCCAGTGCATGAACAGTCTTGGTAACCGGTGTTATTACGGTCACCGAGGTGAAATAACCCGGCGGGTTAACTTCAAGATCATGTATATCGAAGAAGTAAAAAGAGGCAAAAGTACCATCGGGTTTGTGAAAGTTGATGACTGACGCTTCGTGGGAAAACCCGTAGTCCAGCTTCATGTCGATGTTGTCCGTAGTTTCTCCGGCTGTTACTTCAATACGAGTGGCCATTTCCCACTCATGGGTCTCCTCGAAAAATTCGTCTAAAAAATTCAATCCATGGGCCTCCGTGCCGACGCGATACACACCGGCAGGCAATCCTTGAATGGTGAAATTGCCTTGGTCGTCTGTATTGGCCCCATTTCCCCATTGCCCCGTATCGTAAATAGAGGCTGAGACCCAGACGTCGGCAATCGGCTGGTCATTGCCGGCGTCGGTTACCTTGCCAGTAATTAAACCGCCTTCTTCAAGTTGAAACTCATAGCCGGAGACTGTTTGGCCAATTGTTACGGAAATCGGTTCCGCATTATTGCAATCCATTGAGCTGGCACCAGCCGCCCACCATTCACTGACATAGTTTGATTCTGCAGGGTCTGTCCGAAGAAAATATGTTCCTCCTGGGATGTCGCTGATAGTGAATGTTCCAGTATTGGAATCCGACCAGACACCATTGATCCAATTATGACCGCAAGGATCTCCAGACAGCACACCAACCCCTACAGAGACACCGGTAATATGTGTAATACCATCCTCCTGAAAAACATGACCGGAAATTGTGGCGGCAAAAGAAACAGTTACACATAGAAACAAAGATAAAATGACCGACTCAATCAAGAGGATTCTTTTCATTCGTAGTCTCCGTCATCAGATTCTTGTATGGGGATCCGTTAAGATGTTATTGTATATACCAAATAAATGCAATTCAGACAATGCTCAAAATTATCTTCCTTGATTGTTTTAACAAAATAATCAATTATTGACAAAAGCAATCCCATGAACCACATCATTAACTTTTTTTCAACGAAAGGGAAAACCATGGATATCGGTGTCCTTTTGCCTAACCACGCACGCTATAGACCCGATCATCCGGCCTTTGTCTGTGGAAATAAACGGTTTACCTATAAAGCGTTCAACGCCTATGTGAACAAACTGGCAAACGCACTATTAAACTGTGGGCTCACAAAGGGGGACAAGTTTGCAACGATTTTGCCCAATTGCACACAACTCATGGCAGCGTATTGGGCTGCGGCAAAAACCGGACTGGTCATCGTACCCGCCAGCACCATGCTCAATGAAAGAGGGCTTTCCACATTGCTGCGGGATTCGGACACGTCACTGGTGATCGCCGATGCCTCTTTTGCCGATGTCCTTGACAGTATCCGTACGGAACTAAAAGCCATCCAAGAGGAGCGCTACGTCCTGGTCGGTCTCAAATCACACCGGAATGGATTTTTAGGTTATGACGACTTTGTCCAATCGGCAAAAGAAGAGAACCCGCGGGAGACCTCCATCGACGATCACGACATGTACAACATCATGTACTCCAGCGGCACCACCGGCGCACCTAAGGGAATCGTTCATACTCATTACGTTCGCGCCATGTACTGCTCCATTTTCGCCTCGTGCTGGCGCATGAGGCCGGAGAGCGTTGTACTGCACGCCGGAGCCATTGTTTTCAACGGAGCCATGATAGACATGATGCCCTGTATGTATTTGGGGGGTACCTACATTCTACATGAAAGCTTCAACCCGGAAGCAGTGATCGCCGACATCAAAAAAGAGAAGGTCACCCATATTGTAATGGTGCCGGCGCAGATCATTGCCATCCTGAACAGCCCGGCCTTCGACCCGGAAAAACTCTCCTCTTTGGAAATGCTCCAAAATGTCGGCGCACCGTTGCTTTTGGAATACAAACACCGCCTCAATGAAACTCTACCGGGTCGGTTTTATGAGCTTTACGGACTCACGGAAGGATTTATGACCGTGCTTGACAAAAATGATGCCATCCGTAAAGTGGGGTCGGTCGGCGTGCCCGCTCCCTTCATGGAAATGCGCATCCTTGGCCCCGACAGCCGGGAATGTGCACCCGCAGAAATCGGTGAGATCTGTGGGAAAAGCCCAATGATGATGCCCTGCTATTACAAGCAACCGGATTTGACCGAAAAAGCTATCGTGGACGGATGGCTGCATACGGGTGATCTGGGATATGTGGACGAGGATGGCTTTTTATTCCTGGTGGATCGAATGAAGGACATGATCATATCCGGTGGGGTAAATGTCTATCCGAAAGACATCGAAGAAATAGTCGTCCGTCACCCGGGTGTAAGCGAGGTGGCCGTCATGGGCGTTCCTGACGAAAAATGGGGGGAAGTCCCCATCGCATCGGTCGTGCTTACCCCGAATTCTACCGCCACCCCAAAAGAGTTGATTGAATGGACCAACAACCGTGTGGACGCAAAATTTCAACGAATTCATGATGTTGTTATCGTTGAAGCCTTCCCCAGAAATATTGCCGGTAAAATGCTCAAACGGGAAATGCGCGAGCAATACGAACCCAGGGATAAGTTCGTTTAATCCAGTTTAAATCATCGGGTCGTATGCATGTTAAACACAGATAACCCAGACGGCTGATACTTTAAATTCCCTTGACAAACGTGAGCAACATCGTTTATTTGTAAACTGGATGAAAGTTTTATACCTCTAACAAAGAGAGGCAAAATGGTTTCCACACAAAAAAAACCCACTACAACAAAACCACTTACCACTGTAATGGAAGATTATTTGGAAGCGATTTTCGATCTGAGCCAAGAAAAAAAGGTGGTTCGGGTTAAGGATATCGCCAAGCGAATGGATGTAAAAATGCCAACGGTTTCCAGCATGCTGAGGACTTTGAATGAACGGAAGCTGGTTGACTACGAAAAATATGAGTACATCGATCTCACCAAAGAAGGTGTCACGATCGGGAAAGAGATGCGTCGAAGGCATGAGGTGATGCTTGCTTTTCTTACCAGGATACTACAGGTCAATCCTGAAGAGGCGGACGCAGAAGCATGTAAAATGGAACACGCACTCAGTTCGGCCACATTGGATAGTTTTATTGATTTCATGGAATTCATCCAAGTCTGTCCTCGAACGGGGAAAAGCTGGCTCCAGCGATTTATAGAATTTCGGCAAGAAGGCATCCAACCGGATAAGTGCAGAACACAAGGAAAATCATTTTCCAGCTCGTTTTTAAAAAGTGTTGAGGGCATTAACAGCAAATAGGACAAACTGGTCCATCGTCGATAAAAAAATGAGGAGGCTGAAGAGCTAAAACACAAGTGATGGGGAATCACGCCATACAGCCCAATTTGGTATTTTTTCCCTTAAATGCGAATTCATGTCAACTGATCTTAGCAGACCGCCTTTGGAATAATATTTCCACAAGGCGTTCTTTCATTTGGAACAGACCATAATACAGGTTTAGGTAAGGTAAGGATTGTGAATTTCATCCCCAATCCTAAACATCAGCGACAAATGATTTGAAAAAAGCTACGCAAGGTGCAGAGCAGGTAAATAGACGCATGTACGCG
>DAOWNV010000310.1 GCA_030642405.1 Desulfosarcina sp. | reverse complement strand
GCCTTCAATGCTCAGGCGTTTGAAAACGTTGAGAGCTTCTTTAAAACTTTAAAACACCCCATGTCGGAATCCAACCGGAAACAGGCATTGCTGCCCAAGGGATGCAAGGTTTTATATAATTCGGTGGGCACGGCACCCGGTTTTTACCTGAACATAGGAAAATGCCCTATTTTCTTTTTGCCGGGGGTTCCTTATGAGATGAAACAGATGCTGTCCAATCACGTCATACCGGTTATGGTCGGTTTGCAAGGTGGACCCTTGATTTACAACCGGGTGAAGACCATTACCACTTTCGGCGTCCCAGAGTCGGTTGCCGGTGAAAAGACAGCGGGTGTGGAAAGCGCTTTTCCCAATGTCAAACTGGGACTTCGCGCCAATTTCCCACAGATCCAAGTAAAATTGTACGGTCGTGAAAAAGATCCGGCGCTGTTGGACGAGACATTGGAAAATGCCGGCCGTTGGACAGTTGAAAGGCTGGGGCGCCATGTCATTTCCGAAAATGGCGAATCTATGGAGATGGTCGTGGGAACGTTGTTGCGCAAAAATAAAGCTACCCTGGCGCTGGCTGAAAGTTGTACCGGTGGTCTGATGGCCAACATGATTACAAACGTGGCCGGTAGTTCGGACTATTTTCTTTTTTCCGGTGTTACCTATTCGAACAAGGCGAAAATCGATGTGTTATCGGTCAATCCGGAAACCATCGAATCCTATGGGGCCGTACACGAAGAGACGGCTCGTGAAATGGCCGAGGGTGCCCGTCGCCTGTCCGGTGCGACATACGGACTTTCCACCAGCGGCATTGCCGGACCGGGTGGCGGAACCAAGGACAAACCAGTTGGAACGGTTTGCATCGGCTTTGCCGGACCCAACGGATCCTTCGGCAAACAGCGGATTTTTCGCTTTGGCAAACGGTTAATGATCAAGAAAATGTTTGCCATGGCCGCATTGGATGTGTTGAGAAGAGAAATCATAGCTCATAGGTGACGCCTTAAAACTGAAAGCGATCAACCTTGAACCCCGAATTCAACAGACTTAGGATTCTTGAACCAAAACCATATACCATAAACCAGAGACTGACATCATGATTCTACCCGTAATTCTCGCCGGAGGCAGCGGCACCCGGCTGTGGCCCCTGTCCCGTTCTCTATACCCCAAACAACTGATCCACCTGGTGGATCAATACACCATGCTTCAAAATACGGTTTTACGGCTTGATGGTTTGAACGGCGCTGTAAATCCTGTTGTCATCTGTAATGATGAATACCGTTTCATGGTGGCGGAACAGTTCCGTCAATTGCGTGTTAAGGCCGAGTCCATCATTTTGGAGCCGGTAGGGAGAAATACCGCTCCGGCGATGGCTGTGGCCGCGATTCGGGCAATTGAAAAAGGGGATGATCCCGTATTGCTGATTCTCCCTGCCGATCATCACATTCAAGACATTGACGCATTCCAAAACGCATTGCAAGAGGGCTATGAGCAGGCCCAGGCCGACCGATTGATTACATTCGGCATCGTTCCCGATAAACCCGAGACAGGATACGGTTACATCAAAAAAGGAGAACCCCTGCCATCGAAAAAGAAGAACGGTTCAGCCGTAACAATCACCGCTTTCGTGGAAAAACCGGATCAAAAGACCGCTGTTGAGTATGTCTCTTCAAAGGCTTACTGCTGGAACAGCGGCTTGTTCATGTTCAAGGCCTCCCTGGCACTAAAGGCGTTGGAAACACATGCTCCTGAGATTGTTGTTGCATGTCGTCAGTCCATTGAAAAGGGAACCACCGACCTGGATTTTTTCCGGTTGGATAAAGACGCCTTTTCCGCCTGTCCCAGTGATTCCATTGACTATGCCGTAATGGAGAAAGCCGATAACGGGGCTATGGTGCCCATGGAAGCCGGCTGGAATGATCTGGGGTCATGGGAAGCCCTTTGGCAGGTGGGAGAGAAAGACGAACAGAACAATGTGGTAAAAGGGGATGTCGTGATGAGCGATGTGGGGGATTCTTTCCTTCATGCCGAACACCGTCTGATTGCAGCCGTGGGCTTGAAAGACCACATTGTCGTCGAGACCTCGGATGCAGTGATGATTTCTCCTCGGGACCGCGTTCAGGATGTCAAAAAATTGGTGGATAAACTCAAGGAAAAAAACCGGGAGGAGACACGATCGCATAAGCGTAGCTACAGGCCATGGGGAACCGTGGATCAATTGGTGAAAGGCGATCAATTTCAGGTAAATCGGATCACGGTCGAACCGGGAAACGTACTCTCTTTGCAAAAACACTTCAATCGGTCTGAGCATTGGATCGTCGTCCGTGGAACGGCATTGGTAACAAAAGCGGACGAACAATTTGTACTGAAAGTAGACAACTCCACCTATATCTCCGCTGGGACTGCTCATCAACTTGAAAATCCAGGGAAAATTCCTCTGGAACTGATTGAAGTGCAGACGGGACAGTATATCGGCGAGGATGATATTATCCGGTTGGAGGACATTTACGGGCGACACAAGCAGAATGGGTGAGAACATATGAAATTGTTGGAGCTTACCGTCAGGACCTTATGCGATATCAGGGCCGGGACGGTTACCGACGCAGCCTACCTTTACAGCCAGACGAAGGACAATCAGGAGTCAGTCCTGACTGCTGCTGCAAAGCTGTTTAGAAAAGGACTTACCGAGAAAATTATCATTGCGGACTCCGACCCCAAAAGCGATTATCCAGGGTTTTCGGTTTGGAAAAATGAACTTTTACAAATGGGAGTGCCCAAAGAGGCGATCGCCGGCGTGGACCTTAGGGATCAACATTCTTTAAACACATTGATCGAAGCTGAGGGGATTATTTCCTAGAAAACTGAAATCTTGGATTATTTAGACAAAAGGGACCTGCCACAATAAATTGTTTCAACAACAATCTCATTGTTGGACGAGAAAACGTACGTCTAATTCAGAGCCAAGGCGTCAAGGGTGAAGCTGTAATAGGCTACAGTGATCCCTTGACCACACTGGATCTGAACTCCTCAAAGTAGTTCCGGGCAATTAAAAAAATTCACAATCCTTAGAACACACTTTTTAAAAGATTGGCAACCGTGTCCCCACCCATTGATTGGGCATACTTCAGGACAATTGGGGTAAATTTTTGAACCATATCCGCGCTCAATCCAAGCTTGGAAAAAGCGCTTGTCAGTCCGGCAATAGAGGAAATGCTTCCCCCTGCCTTTCCTAATGTTGAAGATAAG
>DAOWNV010000142.1 GCA_030642405.1 Desulfosarcina sp. | reverse complement strand
GATGACATTATCCACAGAACCTGAGATTCTGGATCGTGCCAGATATGAATTGGGTTGGTTTTATATCGATCAAAGTCTTTGGGATAAAGCCAATGATTCTTTTCAGTACATCACCTCAAAAAATCAAGAGCACTTTAGTTTGGACGAATTGATGCTAAAGCTGGCCCAGGCCGAACAAATCCCCTATAAAAGTCCTTCGGTGGCCGGCGTGCTTTCCATTTTCCCCGGCGGGGGACAGATTTACTGCAACCGTTACAAAGACGCCCTGGCCTCCTTTCTTATTAATGCCGGGTTGATTTGGGCGGCATGGGAGGCCTTTGACAATGAACTTTACGCTTTGGGTGGATTGATCAGCTTCGTTGAGTTCGGCTTTTATGCCGGAAATATTTATGGCGCTATTTCAAGCGCCCACAAATTCAATGGGAAAAAAAATACTGAATTTAGAGACAACCTATATCAACGCAGGCAGTTTTCTCTCTCCATGGGCCCGGTTCCCAACGGCTTGGCTCTTGGGTTGCGAGTAAGCTTTTAGCCTTATGTCCTCATCTGATCATTTTGCAAAACGATTGGCAGGAAGACTGTTTAGAATCAGTTTTCTGGTTGGTCTTTTCGTCGTCATGGCCGGTATCGGTGCCTATGTCTCCCTGACATTTATCATTAAAGGTGAGGACACGGTCATGGTTCCCGATCTCATAGGCAAAGATGTGGTGTACGCTCTGGAGATCCTTTCGGCCCTGGGGCTGAACACCCGTGTCAAAGAAACGGTGTACCATGATCGATTCCCAAAGTATCATGTGATCAACCAACATCCGGAAGCCGGAGCCGCTATAAAAAAAGGGCGCGACATAAAATTACGCGTTTCCCGGGGTACGGAAACCGTTGTCATGCCGAATCTGACCGGTCTTTCCCTCCAACATGGAGAAATCCTGTTGGCAAAGAACGGCTTGTGTTCGGGCGTATTGGCAACCATGTCACACAACCGCTATACGATCGGCCGGCTCATCGCTCAGAACCCGCTTCCAGGAAAAACCGTTTTGCGAGGTACCTGTACGGATCTTCTCATCAGCAAAGGACCACCGGCATGGCAACTTCCCCTGGTAGACCTGACCGAATCCGATAAACAAAACGAAGGTATCGGAATCCATGGTCAAACGGAACTGCTTCGGTTCACCTTGGAAAACGGTTTTTTAAAGAAACGGGTTCAGGTCAAAATGGAGATGGCTGGAATAATACTTCACCTATTCGACGATTTTTTGCCGCCGGGGCAAGAGGTCTGGCTTTTAGCGCCAAAAAATGGTACCTCCACGATGTCCGTATATGTAGACGGTCAATTACTCCGTTTTCAAACAATGGGTATAGGAGAGAGCTTAGGATTGATGATTGGAAAAAGATAGGTAGTGCCCATCCATAAATGAGGGTTCAACAGGCATGAAATATATAGCGCCGTCCATTCTGTCGGCTGATTTTTCAAAAATAGGGGAAGAGATTCGCACCATAGAGGCGGCGGGTGCGGACTGGATCCATGTGGATGTAATGGATGGTCATTTTGTCCCGAACATCACCATGGGACCATTGGTCGTGGAAGCCGTTCGAAAAACCACTTCTCTTACCATCGACGTACACCTGATGATCGAGTCACCAGACCGCTATATTCAGGACTTTGCCAAAGCCGGGGCTGATTACATCGCCGTTCATCAGGAAGCATGTACCCACCTGCATCGAACCGTTCAACTGATCCGAGAAAATGGTGTTAAGAGCGGTGTGGCGCTTAATCCGGCAACCCCTGTGGAATCATTGCAGTGGATATTGAACGATCTGGATTTTGTCCTGGTCATGAGTGTCAATCCTGGTTTCGGCGGTCAGAAGTTTATTCCATCCGCCCTGAAAAAGGCGTCCCAGCTAAAAAAAATAATTGTAGATCGCGGATTGGACACCTTGATCCAGATTGACGGTGGTGTAAATAAGAACACCATCAGTCAAATATCAAAGGCCGGTGTTGATGTCTTCGTGGCAGGTAGCGCGATTTTCGGTAGTGCCGATTATGCGCAAACCATTTCAGATCTCAAATCAAAATGGTAATGGAGGAAGCAGTGCCGAAAAGGGTCTCGAACAGACATATTTTAGTGATTCACGGCCCCAATCTCAATTTCCTGGGACAACGCGAACCGGAGCAGTATGGGCATCAAACCCTGGATGACATCAATGAGTCATTGCATACAAAAGCGAAAGAGCTTGGCTTTCAACTCTCCGATTTCCAATCGAATCACGAGGGAGAACTTATTGAAACCATTCAAAAAGCCGTCGGCCGGGTACAGGGTCTGATCATCAATCCAGCTGCCTACACACACACCAGTGTCGCTATCCGTGACGCTGTCCTCATTTTGGCTGTACCCACCATAGAAGTCCATTTGTCGAATATCCACAAACGAGAACCATTCCGTCAACGATCTTTTATCGCAGACATCGCAACAGGACAAATCACTGGGTTGGGGGCAGCTGGATATCTGTTCGCCATTGAAGCCCTGGCTAATATCATTTCCTGATTCGTTATCATGAACTTGAATATGAGGCAACACCCAGCAAACATAGACGATCCTGTTACACACAGGCACGGTACAATTCAAATAGAATTGGATCGCCGATTCCTGCGCGGTCTATTGGCGGAATGGGAAAACGCCTTATGGCTGCTGCCTGCATCGCTTCGTCGGATGCTGAACAAACCTTTTTTTTCCATCAGTGAAATTCCAGGCAGGCTTGGATCTTGGGATTATCAAAAACGGGAAATCATCTTCAATCGCGAACTCATCCATGATGGCCGGTGGGATGATGTAAAAGAGGTTCTGCTTCATGAAATGGCCCATCAAGTCGCCCATGAGGGGTTTCGAGCAATGTCGGAATCAGCACATGGCAAAAAATTCCAGGACGCTTGCCGGCTTTTACGGGCCAACCCCAAAGCATCGGGAACCTATCGATCCCTACACGAGCGTTTACATATGGGTGAAACACTCAGCCAACGAGACAAAATCGTAACCAAAATCCACAAACTCCTGGCCCTGGCGGAAAGCACCAACCTAAACGAAGCCTACGCTGCCATGCAAAAGGCACACGAACTGATTCTGCGCCACAATGTGGAGCTGATCAAGGACGACACACAACAAAATTATCATTGCATCTTTTTGGGAAAACCACGCTTACGGCACTTTCGCGAGACCTATCATCTGGCCCATTTGCTTCAGGATTTTTATTTCGTCCAAGGTGTTTGGATTCAGGCATGGGTTTTGGAAAAAGAGAAAATGGGAAGGGTATTGGAGATCAGTGGTACACGATCGAACGTACAGATCGCGGAATATGTATACGATTCGGTACGTCGATTTATCGAAATGAACTGGGACGGCTACAGACAAGGGAAAAAATTTAACCGATACCGAAAAACCGATTTTGCAGTGGGTGTTATAGATGGGTTTCGAACGACATTGAAAAAGGCAGCCCCATCCGGTATCGACAGTGGCGGTACTTCTTTGCCCGAAATAACCGAGGACCATGCTCTAACTAGTTTCGTTACCCAACGCTATCCCAACATCCGCTCATTTTCCAGAAGAAGCCCCGGACACGATAAACAGGTGCGCCGGGATGGTAGAAAAAAGGGGCGGCAACTGATTGTCGCTAAAGGAATCACACACAAAGAAGGATATCGGGAACGATTTCTGCCCGCAACCAATGAGTGAGGGATTCATGACGGACGAACCAATTACAAACAAACCGGTCAATGTGGTAACCATCGGAGGAGGAAGCGGGCAGTTTGCTCTTTTATCCGGATTGAAGAACCTGAAGGGGATTCACATCAGCGCCGTTGTTTCCATGGTAGACAGCGGAGGGAGCACAGGGCGCCTTCGGGACGAATTGGGTACCCTGCCCCCGGGCGACATCCTCAAATGCATCCTCGCTCTATCCCCCCACAGGGAAACGGCTCGTGCCATCTTTCAAAAGCGTTTTAAAAAGGACAGGCGCCTTAAGGGGCACAATTCCGGCAATATGCTCCTCACTATGTTATCACGCTATACAGGTAGCTTTCCTGCCGGCGTTCAGGCATTGGCCGAAATCTTGGACGTAGACGGAGAGATTCTACCCGTTACCATCGATCGGGCTACATTGGTCGCCGAACTGACCGATGGCAGCAGAATTTGCGGGGAAAGCGCCATCGACACGCCTAGAGGCCATCAGCGAGAAACGATCCGGGATGTCTATTTGGTTCCCCACCACAGCGATACCATCAACGTATTTCCGCCGGTACTCAAAGCAATTTCCAATGCAGATGCGATCATACTGGGACCGGGCGATTTGTTTACCAGCATCATCCCCAATCTTATCGTTCCAGGTCTGCAAGAGGAACTGGCAAAGGTTACGGCCCCTATTTGTTACGTGGTCAATATCATGACCAAATTCGGTGAAACCAATCATTTTCAGGATAGCGATTTCATCGCTACATTGGAAACGTTTATCAAACGAAAAATTGATATTGCAATCATCAACGACCGTCGACCGGATGATCGTCTGGTGACGCTTTACCACCAACAAAAATCTGATTTCGTGAATACAGGGTACCCTGAACCCGACTGCCGGTTAATCCGCGAAGACCTGTTGGAAACTTCAGGAGATATTATTCGTCATGACACGGACAAACTTGCCGGTGTCATTGAACGTCTCATTTCTGAAACGATAACCTCACTTAGATAGGCCAACTAAAAAAGTAAAAAAGGTTAGTGCGGAGTAGGATGTCAAGTCGTTAGAATTTGGTTCACTTTATAAAGTTCCCGCTCCTCAGCCTGCTAAGGATTTCCCTGGCGACCAGCAGGTCATGAGGCGTTGTGATTTTGATATTCTCAGGGTCACCGGAAACGACAACGACTTTCTCACCTGCAAATTCGGCAATGGATGCATCGTCAGTGGCTGTGAAACCCTCTCGTTTTGCCAGTTGGTGTGCTTTTCGAATCAACGAGATGGAAAACGTTTGCGGCGTTTGAGCCAAAAGGATTTGATGTCGTTTTAAAGTTTTGACAATTATTCCGTTTTCATCAACCCGTTTTAACGTATCTGTGGCCCCAATGGCCGGTATGCAGGCTCCTGTCTCCCTTACACCTTTGATACAGGCATCCATGATGGAATGTCGAACAAAAGGCCGAACTCCGTCATGGATCATAACGATGCCGGCATCCGTTTCCAGGGCATCTAAGCCTTTGGCCACAGAATCTTGCCTTCTTTTACCGCCCGGGATGACGAGGATGTCATGATCCAATGTCAAAGGAAGGATAATGTCCTCATGACAAAAAGCGATATCTTCTTTCGGCACTACAAGAACGATCCGACCAAGGGGGGAATAGCTATCAAATGCCAACAGGGTGTGTGCCATCGTTGGCCGTGTATCCAAAACCATGTACTGTTTTTTTTGCAGGGATTTCATCCGGGAACCGCTTCCACCGGCAACAATCACTGCACAGATCATCTCAGATAGCCCAATTCGTTGGGTAGGGGAACCCCTTTTCCCATAGTGTCCTCACCGTAATTGACTCCGGCAAGAATTTGAATGTCCGTGAGAGCCCGAGCATCTCCTTCAAAGGTTACCTCGGAAATTTTCTCTTTTTGAATCTTACCACCAGCCCATTGAATATCCAATACGCTACTGGCGTCAAATCGGTCCTCTCCGACGACCAGTTCCACCTGTCCTCCAAAATACTGAACAATCTTTGCCACTAGAAGGCTGGGGCGGCTATGAAATCCCAATTTAACTGGAATACTCACTCTAACTTTAGAACGCTCTACGTTTTCGTTAAGGATTTCCCGTGCCAATTTTTTACCTGAATTCAGATAATGGCAGGCATAAAAAAGTCCGTAGTTGATTGTTCTGTTCAGCAGCATCTTCGGATCAACCAAAGAAGAAAGCGTGTCTTGTACACGTTTATAGGTGTTTTTATAACCGGCCTCATGCAGGTGCCGTTCATAGAAATGGAGCAAACGCCCCATCATTTGAAGCAGGTGAAAAACAATAGAGAAATAACTTCGCAAAGATTTAAGTTTCCGGTCTCCGAACCTGAATCCACCATGGATGACGTATGTATCGAAAGAAGACTGCAGGTTGTGAACCAGCATTTCGAAACGACGGATCTCCACCTCACTCACTTTTTCGGGGACCAGCGCGGCGATTTCTTCTTCTTTATACGGTTCATAAAAACCCATTGGGTCGAAGCTTCCGGCTATGGAGAGAAATTCGTTTGCAATTTTAACGATATTTTTTTTTTGAACATCCTTGGCATCGTCATCAATATCATACTTCAGCATCTCGCTTGTAGTGATTCCCGGAAAGTCTTCATCCCCGAAAGCATCGGTGGGTATGTCAATGTTAAGCCGCAATGCCTCGTCAATGATAACAGGAGCAATTTTTCTGAGAGCCTCATTTAAAAATTCAAGTGTGTTAACTCCCTCTTTCCGAAAGGCATCAATGTCCGGAATATCATAGAAAATCAACCGATTTAAAATATGCTTTTGACAATAAGCGCCAAGGCAAAGATGCCGGATCGCTGCACTAAATTCCCGATAAAGATACCAGTCTTCGCTGTTCTTGGCGCCATGGAAATCGAGAAAGTCCTCAAGTACTTGAGAGGTTCCAATCAATTTCGAATAGAGCTTTTTGGTGAACACGTAATCCGGTGTTTCCGGGTTGGAAATATAGATACAGCATTTCAGGTAGTCGGATGAAAAAACCCTGACTTTCTCGGAATAAGATATCTCGCAATAGAGATCGTTCACGATAATTTTCCTTCAAAAAGATAAAAGTAGCGGCCGGAGCAGCCCGTAAGCCGAATTTTGTTCCTCCGGTCGGTTACCCGAACCGGAAGCGACGATCATTCATCTGGGATGCCGATTGCCCGGCACCTCAAGCGACCTACCCGGGAGTTCGGACGGGCAGTCCTCAAACACTCCTCTATTTGGTCTTGCACCGGGTGGGGTTTACATAGCTTCTCCGGTCACCCGAAGAACTGGTGCGCTCTTACCGCACCTTTTCACCCTTACCCCTCACGGGGCGGTATACTTTCTGTTGCACTTTCCTTCGCGTCACCGCGACTCCACGTTATGGAGCACCCTGTCCTGTGGTGTTCGGACTTTCCTCCGGATTATTGACAAGCATTTGAACGGAAATTCGCATTTCATTTCAGACACCTTTATATAAACCGGCGATCGTCTG
>DAOWNV010000189.1 GCA_030642405.1 Desulfosarcina sp. | reverse complement strand
GTTTTTACCTTTTTTACCTGCAGCACCATCCATGTTAAGGTATTGCTCAACAATAACTACGCGTTTTTGCTGGGAGGCAAAATCGGTCGCGAGTCGGTCCATCCGCGTTTTATTGTTTAATTGTGTTTCTTCAAACCCGTTGAGTTTCCTATTGAGCAGGTAGTCTATCTCCTCTAGCTGGCCTTTGTGCAATTGGGCGGTTTTTCTCAGGCTATCCATTTGAGCGGCCAATCCGGCATATTGCCCACGCAGATCAAATTCATCATTACGCCTTGTTTGGTTCAACCTTTTAACCTGTTTGGAAAAGTCATCTTTCACTACCGACAACTCACGGTTTGTTTCTTCCAGTTCCCTGTTTTGCTTTTCAAGTTCCGTATTTCTCTTCTCAAGAGCGGATAGACGATGGTCCAACGAATAGATGTCGTCTTGAAGCGCACAACTACAGAGTAAAACGGATACTATAAGGCTCATCAACACTTGTTTATGTTGCATGGTCACCTTTCACGGGAAAAATTCATTCCTCCAACAGCGAATATGCAGCAATTTCCAGTCAGTGGCCATTGCTGCATATCCGGTATGCTATTTGGTTATCGCTTATTCAATCAGAAAGATCTTTTCTTTACCACCTTTATTCGAGAACAAAAGCGGCACGCCTGTTTTTCGCCCACGACTCCTCGTATTGCCCCATATCCACGGGTTTTTCCTCACCATAGCTGATGGTGGTCATCCGTGCATCGGATACACCCAGATCCATAAGGAAGGTTTTTACGCTTTCGGCACGACGTTCACCCAGAGCCAGGTTATATGCGTTGGTTCCCCTTTCATCGCAATGCCCTTCGATGATGGCACCGGCATCAGGATTATCCTGTAACCACATGGCTTTCTGTCTAAGCAGTTCCTGTGCCATATCATCCAGTGTTGCTTCGTCGAAATCAAAGTAGACACTTTCGTTGAGAAAACGATTCATGGCCATCATTTTCTCCCGTTCCACGGCTTCAGCCTGAAGCTGAACCGCACGTTCAGCAGCCAAACGCTCTTCTTCCAGTTGTTGCTGCCGCTCCAACTCTTTTTGCTTTTCCAGTTCCGCCTGCCGTGCAGCTTCCTCGGCAACGGCAATCTCATCAACGGACGGCTCAGTGCTTACCTGCTTTTTTGCGCAGGAAACGGTAAACAACATAGCGGGAACAACAAACAACATTACCAGAACGATCCATTTTCTCTTCATCATTATCCTCTCCTTTTTTTCGGGTATAAAAACAATCATTAGTTTAACACATTGGGGGACCACTTCGGATTGGTTTGCTCACCGGACATTGACAGCAATCGCCGCTGATCCGTCCCGTATGCGGTCATCATGTATATCCTGCTTTTTCCTTCTCGTGTCGAACTGAAAGCGATAAGGCTGCCGTCGGGGGCCCATGTCGGTGCCTCGTTGCTTCCTTGTTTTTGGGTTAGCTGAACAGGCTCACCACCGTCCGGGTCGATGGTAAAAATATCCAGGACACCATTCTCCATCGATGAAAAAGCTACTCTGTCCCCTTTTGGAGACCAGCTTGGCTGAGTGTTGTAGCGACCTTCAAATGTCAGCCGTTGAACCCGGCCGGAATCGATATCGTAAACATAGATCTGTGGATTACCGGACCGTTTGGAGACGAACGCGAAGCGTTTGCCATCCGGAGACCACGTTGGTTCAACGTCAATACCCACAGTATTAGTCAATCTTTTAATAATTTTCCCATTTCCGGTCAACAGATAAATTTCCTGATCACCGGAAAAAGAGAGGCTTGCCGCCAGTTCAAATCTGCCTGGAACCCATGCCGGAACCGCCTGCAGCCCAGGTTTGTCAATGAGCGCAAACCGTTTCTCCCTTATATGTTGAATACGGATCCGTGGATGGGTATCCGCATAGGTCGTGTAAGCAATCCATCGACCGTCCGATGACCAAGCCGGAAAGAGTGAAATGCTGTTGTGATGGGTAAATCGACTTATATTACCACCGTCGAAATCGCATAAATAGAGTTCCTTACTTCCGGATCCATTGGATACAAAAGCAATGCGGGAATCGAAAAACCCTCTGCTTCCTGTAACAGCAAAAACAACCTCGCCGCTAAATCTTCGGGCTACTTGACGGTAACTATCCGTAGTGCTCCTATATCGTTTGCCTACCAGCAATTTTTGTTTGATTGTGTCGAAAAGCCTAAGTTCGTATTCAGCTGTCTCACCAAGAACCACAACGTTGCCGGTGATCAGCAATTCCGAACCGATGGCCGTCCAGTTCCGAAAATGGATACCGGATCCGGAAATAGCCATCGTCGACGGATCTTCGAGGAAGGCATCCGGATCACTCAATGTAAAATAGCCGGAAAACTCCAAAAATGCCGAGATGCGCTCCTTCGTTTCCAGTGCCGCCTTTTTGGCGGTTGGATCGTCATCGTCTGCTTGAAACAACGGAACGGCAACAGGCGTTTTTCGCAAAAAGGGATTGGAAATATCGATAAAATTGTAGGACGCTGCGAAAGTCGGCAACGGTCCGCCTATAATAAACATGAAAAACAGTACGCAAAGGATTTGGTGTCGAATCATACGATACGAATGTCCTTGGATAGTTGATGGTTAACGGATACCTTGGGGGGTAAAACGAATACCCATTTCTACATAAGGTTGTGACAATACGCTGGGATGGCTATCCACAGGGTTGGATTTCATGATGGCCCTGTAGGCCGAATCATCCAGATACGAATTGCCGGAACGGTCCGTGAAAAAAACATCACGAATTTCGCCGTCCGGCATCACCTTGAAAACAATGGCTGTCATCAGAGATTGATCGCCTCCGGCCAACTGCTCATTGAAGGCCCATTTTTTTTGGATCTGGAAAGCAATCTCAAGTCGGTAAAGGTCGACAAGTTCTGCAATCTTCCTCCCTTTCTCATTAAATCGTCCCGAACCTGCACCTGATTTTTTGTCAAAAGGCCCTGCCTTTTTACCCGAAGTTGTCGATCTTGTGGCCTCCGTTTTTTTCACCTCTTCTTTCAGTCGGTCCAAGGCGGATTTCAGCGTTTCCTGCTGTACATTTTTTTCCGGAGTCTTCTCTTCGTTTTTAAGCTTTTTCATAGCTTGTTTCACCGCTTGGGTAGATTTGAAGGTTTTCTTTTTTAGGGAAGTCTTCGGCTTGGGTTTTGGTTTGACAATAGTCGCGGTCTTTTTTTTGGCCGACGAGACAGGTTTCAACGGTTCTACCACTTTAGGTTTTTCAATCCGGGAAGGAGTCTTCTCCACAGCCGGTTTTTCGGTCATCGGTGCTAAGGGTTCCTTAAAGGACACCATGCTGACATTAATCACTGACCGGGATGGTTTTGTTTCGGTTTTGAGACTGGGTGAAAATACAACAACCGCAAAAAAAATCATATGACAAATAAAGGAAACGACGATGGTGAAAAAAAGACGTGTACGACCATCGCCTCGCTGGTTTCGGTTCAAAAAAGCCGAGACGCGGATATTATCTTTCATCAGCCTTTTTTTCCGGATGTTTTTCCGGTTTCACGATCATCAAAAGGATCTGTTACCATGCCGAGCTTTTCAACACCGGCAGCTTTGATTTCCGCCATTACGCCGACAACAAAACCGTATGGGACATCCTTATCCGCCCTTAAAAAGACCTCGCGATCCTTTTTTCCTGCAAGAATCTTCTCCAGCTTTTCTTTGAGAAAGTCCATGCGGACCTTAAAATCATTGATATAGATGTTAGTGTCCCTATCGATGGTTACAGTAAGGTTTTCGTTTTCAGTCACCATGGATTTGGCACTCACCTCGGGAAGAGCCACATCGACGCCCTGGACCATCATGGGTGCGGTAACCATAAATATAATCAGGAGCACCAACATTACGTCCACAAAAGGTGTTACATTGATGTCCGACATGAGCCGGTCGCCGTCGCTGCCGATAGCCATGTTAATCTCCCATCATCGAAGAATATCACGATCAAGAATGTTTAAAAAATCTGCCGAAAAACTATGAAGTTCCGCCTCGATTACACGAATTTTCTGCATGAAATGATTAAACGCTATAACTGCGGGAATAGCGACGGCCAATCCAGCCGCTGTCGCCACCAGCGCTTCAGAGATCCCCGGTGCCACTACGGCAAGGCTGGCAGAGCCTCTTTGCCCTATCCCGTGGAAGGAGTTCATGATTCCCCATACCGTACCGAAAAGCCCGATAAAAGGGGTTGTATTACCGGTAGTTGCCAAAAAGGGAACCATTTGCGTAACGCGTGTCATCTCGGTATTAATGGCACGCCGCAGCGACCTTTTAACATTATCCGTTCCGGAAAAACCCTGCCGCAATAAGGGGACATTTTTACTGGAAATCGCCTCATCACCTTTACTGGAAATCGCCTCATCACCAACTTTTCCACCGGTGTTGATCTTACGCAGCTCGGCATAACCAATTCTGAAAATCCGAGCCACGGGACTACCGTTCAATTGTTTGGCCTTTGTGAAAGCTCCGGCCAGATCACGGCTTTTCCAGAAATACTCGATAAAAATATCCGACTCCTTAAAAGCCTTGCGGATATAGAGAATCTTGATGATAATAATCGACCAGGACATCACGGAAAAAAAGAGCAACAAAAGCAGAACAAGTTTCACTATCAGACTGGCATTGCTGATGATATGAACATAATCCATCTGCGTAGGCACCATAATCGTCACTCCAATCAAATGGGAAATAAGCGGTATCTAAACGATGAAGCAACCGTATACAAGCTGTCTGATTGTGTCAAGCAGTTTGACATTTGAAGGTACGTAGTTCAAGGCTTCACGAAAAAAAGTCCGAACTGTGGACAACATATGCAATCCGCATGGAAAACCTTTTTTACTACCACACAAGAAAGGGAACAGATGAACCGCATCACCGATTTTTTATTCGAAACCATGCAGTTAAAACGAATCCAACGAACCGGCTATCAATTTCTCGGGCCGGGAAATGAGTCTGTGGCTGAACACACGTTCTGTGTCATGTGCGTCGCCTGGGTCCTGGCACAGCAGACACCGGAGGCGGATTCGGGCCACCTTATGGCCATGTGCCTTTTTCACGACCTGCCCGAAGCCAGAATGGGCGACCTCAACGCTGTTCAGAAACAATATGTTACAGCCGACGAGGGGCTGGCGGTAGATCACCTGATAAAAAACCTGCCTTTCGGGACAGCCATCAAAGATCTCATTGATGAATTCAACACCTGTGAAACGATAGAAGCTCGGTTGGCCAACGATGCTGATCAACTGGCTTTTCTGCTGGATCTCAAATCACTGTCGGATATGGGGTATGCCACTCCGAAAAAATGGACGGGACAAGTCAGGGCGCGTCTTCACACCGATGCAGGAATTGAACTATCTGAAAAGATATCACAAACCCAATGGGATGGGTGGTGGCAAAAAATCTTTATTGACATGGATGGGGACATACAATAAATTACCCCTCTTGGTCAGATGGTAAAAATTCTGTTATTTAACCTAAAGGGAGGCGACAATGAACTGGATTACCGGCACTCTGGGGTCATCCATCGGAAAAAAACTGATGATGGCGATCACGGGTTTAAGCTTTTGCGGTTTCCTTGCGGGCCACCTGGCAGGAAATCTAACCATCTACGGAGGAAAGGATACATTCAACAG
>DAOWNV010000078.1 GCA_030642405.1 Desulfosarcina sp. | reverse complement strand
TGCCCGTTAATAAAACACCAACACACAACATCAATGCCCAAAAGGTGTGCGATCGCAATGCCATGATTCCTCGACATCATAATACGATAAAAAGTTCTCGGAAACCAGGCATTCTCCCGTAAAGGGTGGTTCACCTGGTTGGGATGTTGATAAGGTTATCGGCTTTGGGAGCTCTTAGCTTTAGACAACAGAGCCTGTTTCAAAAAGCTTCAGTTTGGTCAAGATCAAGGCAGGTGATTATTTCAGTCGGATGAGTACATCGATAATATACTTTGTTGTTACACCAATGACAGGCAATGGGGCCGATTTCAATGGAAACGAGCGTAAAAACGTTGTAAAGAAGTTGACATTGTTTTCAAAATTTGTAGAAATTTTTGTGGTGTGCGGGTGAATTTATGATTAGCTTGAGCCTGTTTGAGCACAAAAAAGGCCGGTTGCGATGCAATCGACCATTTTAAGCTACTAAGTTCTGGTCGGGGCGAGAGGATTTGAACCTCCGACCCCTTGAACCCCATTCAAGTGCGCTACCAGACTGCGCTACGCCCCGACAAGAAACCCAACATATAGCACCATCGTCAACCGGTGTCAAGGAGATAAAGCGAAAAAGTGAACTTCATCAATGATTGCGAACCCGCATTGCCCCTGGCTTTGAAACCAGGTGATACTTTGGGAATCGTTGCACCTGCAAGCCCTTTTGATCGAAAATTGTTTGATGCGGGTATTCGTGCCCTGGAAACCATGGGATTCCGTCTTTCCTTGCACGAGAAAATATACAAGCGTGAAGGGTATTTGGCCGGTTCGGATCGGCACCGGGCAAATCATTTAGCCCGACTTTTCGATGATCCTCAAATCGACGGGATCATCTGTGCACGTGGTGGGTACGGCACTTTGCGTATCCTTGAGTTGCTGGATGTGGATCTCATTTCTGCAAATCCCAAAGCTTTCGTCGGATTCAGCGATATCACGGCTTTACTGGTCTTCCTGTCAGAGCGTTGCCGCATGGTTTGTTTTCATGGACCCACAGTAACAACCTTGGGCAAAGGCAATCCATTGACGCGTGATCAGTTTTTTACCACGTTGACCCAGCAGACTCCTCTGTCTTTCTTTGCGGATTCGCCCCGGATCATTCACCACGGAAAAGCCGAAGGGCGTTTTCTTTGTGGGAACCTAACCTTGTTTTGCCATCTCTTGGGCACCGAATTTCAACCTGATTTCAGTGGATGCATCCTGTTGCTTGAAGATCAAGGCGAGGCTCCCTATCGAATCGATCGTATGCTAACCCACATGAGACTGGCCGGATGTTTCGATACGATTGCCGGTTTGGCCGTAGGTACCTTTACTAATTGTGGGAAGGAGAAAGAGGTTGATGCCATCATTGCCGATCGGTTGGAGGGATTGGATATTCCCGTTGTGGCCGGATTCAATGTGGGGCATACGGATGTCAACCTGACATTGCCTGTGAATATTTCGGTTCAACTGAACAGTGCATCCGGTACGCTGAGTTTTTCAGAGCCGGCCGTGCGCTGACGAGGAAAGGGCATGAACCGCAATCCCATTGATGAAATGATGAAAAGGGGCCTTCGGGAAAACATTTATCCCGGAGCCGTGTTGTTGGTAGGAAAGAACAACAGGATCCTTTTGCATAAAGCCTATGGTAAGGCGAACCTTTTTTCCGGGCAGTTGATGACCCGGGAGACTATTTTTGACCTTGCATCGCTCACCAAACCGCTGGCAACAACGTTGGCCATTGCCAGAATGGTCGACCAGCAGCGTATTGCCTTGGATCTGCCGGTGGTTCAATGGCTTCCTTCTCTGGATGGAAGCGATAAAGAGCGAATTACCGTTCAGCAGTTGCTTTGCCACAACAGCGGGCTTCCGGCACATCGTCCTTTTTATATGTTGCTTAAAACGCTATCTCCGAAAATCCGTAAAAAGGCGGTCCTGAATATGCTCAGGTCAGTCCCATTGTATTGCCCGGCCGGTGAGTCGACCCGTTACAGTGATCTGGGTTTCATGCTGCTCTGCCGATTAATTGAAACAGTGGCCGGTGGCCCCATGGACCTTTTTTTAAAAAAAGAAGTATATGATCCCATGGGGCTGTACGATCTTTTTTTTGTTGACCTTCTCAATTGCGAACAACCCAAATTCCCCTTTGCCGCCACGGAGCTTTGCCCTTTGCGAAATCGGCTTCTTGTGGGGGAAGTGCATGATGACAATGCCTGGTTTGCCGGCGGTATCGATGGGCATGCCGGTTTATTCGGAACTGGAGAGGCCATTTTTCGACTCCTTCGAAAACTGGTTGATAATCTAAACGGCAGTACGCGAAGGCCCTCAGGCATTTTTTCGCGGCAAATCCTAACCGAAATAATTCAAGGGGGAGAGCGTGAAGGATGGCCTTTAGGCTTTGATAGACCATCAGCTCAAGGTTCCAGTGCAGGGCAATATTTTTCAACAGAGACTGTCGGGCATTTGGGATTTACCGGCGTCTCCTTTTGGCTGGATTTGCGCAGGGACTTTACGATTATCTTGCTGACCAATAGGGTTCATCCCAGTCGTTGGAATAATGGACTGGTCCATTTTCGCCCCAAAATTCACGATCAGATCATGGAACATTTTGAAATCGTGTAGAATTTAAGCGGATTAAAAAATCAAGTCTTGAAATGACCGGTCTTTTCTGGTAGCGGTTCTAGTTGTTTGTTACTATTTAACACATGGTTATTTCGAATGTTGGCAACCCACCATGGAAATCAAGCTTGGCGGTATTTTTGATCTAAACTGGAAATGAGGTGGCATGAACTTCTTCGATTCTTTACTGGGTATGTTTTCCAGTGACTTGGCTATCGATTTGGGTACGGCCAACACATTGGTGTATGTTAAAGGCAAAGGGATCGTTCTCAGCGAGCCTTCGGTTGTTGCTGTGAGAACGGATAATAGGACGAAGAATCGTGTGTTAGCTGTGGGTCTGGAAGCCAAGAACATGCTCGGCCGAACTCCAGGAAACATTGTCGCCATCCGTCCCATGCGTGATGGTGTGATTGCTGATTTTGAGGTTACCGAGGCCATGCTTCGGCATTTTATTCAAAAGGTTCATAATCGGAGAACTTTCATACGACCGCGTATTGTGGTCGCTGTACCATCGGGTATCACACAAGTGGAAAAACGCGCTGTGCGCGAGTCTGCGGAATCTGCTGGTGCTCGGGAGGTGTTTCTTATTGAAGAACCCATGGCCGCCGCTATCGGTGCAGACTTACCCATTACCGAACCCACATGCAATATGGTGGTTGATATCGGTGGTGGAACCACGGAAGTTGCTGTAATTTCATTGGCCGGCATTGTTTACAGCCGCTCTTTGAGAGTTGCCGGCGATAAAATGGATGAAGCCATCATCCAGTATGTCAAGAGAAAATACAATTTGCTCATCGGTGAACGAACTGCGGAAATTATCAAAACATCCATCGCCGATGCCTACCCAGACCCGGACAGGATTGAGACCATGGAAGTCAAAGGCCGAGATCTTGTCTCCGGTATTCCCAAAATTTTGACGATCGATTCCGAAGAGATTCGGGAAGCCATTTCCGAACAAATCGAAGCCATTGTTGAAACAGTTAAGATTGCGCTAGAACAAACACCTCCGGAATTGGCTGCCGATATCGTGGACAGGGGGATCGTCCTCACCGGTGGTGGCGCATTGTTGAAGAACCTTGACAAACTGCTAAGAGAAGAGAGCGGGCTCCCCATTACAGTCACCGAAAACCCTTTGGCCACAGTAGCACTGGGGTCCGGCAAAACACTTGAAAATCTGGAAATACTTAAACAGGTCATTATCGTTTAGCGAGCCCCATGTTTTCAAAAAGGATGATTCTGCTTGCCGTTGTAACCCTTATCGTCGCGGCGAACATTATTCTATTGACCGTCAGCGGCAAACAGAAACAGGCTTCTACCGGCTTGAGCCGTGGGGTACTCATCCTCGTCTATCCTTTCCAACAACAGCTCACTGAAATGGTTCAATCCATTAAGGATGTCTGGAACCAGTATTTTTTTCTCGTATATACGGAACATGAGAACCGAAGGCTGAAAGTTGAACTCGGGAAGCGTTTTGAACGGCTTAATAACTGCGTTGAATTGGAGTTGGAAAATGGTCGACTCCGTCATCTACTGGGTTTCGAAAACGTCCTCCCGGGTCCAATGGTTGCCGCCCGGGTCATAGGCAGAGATCCTTCTTCTTGGTCTAAGACGGTGATCGTAGACAAGGGGACCCATGATGGTGTCCGGCAGGCTGCTCCCGTAGTGATACCGGAAGGGGTTGTAGGTGTGGTTGTCGATGTTTCCACCCGAAATGCAAAAGTTCTGTTATTGATCGATCCTAACAGTGCTGTCGATGCCATAGTTCAGCAGACGAGGGCAAGGGGAATCGTGAAGGGAGGCGAATCCGATTTTTGTATTTTCGAGTATGTTCTTCGTAAACATGAACTCAGTGTCGGAGACACGGTTGTTTCATCAGGACTTGACAGTGTATTCCCCAAAGGGCTTCGTATCGGCCGCGTTTCTGAAATTGTTAGATTGAATGCCGGCATCTTTCAAAAAGTATCGGTAACGCCAACCGTGGATTTTGAAATCCTCGAGGAAGTTTTTATCCTTTCTATACCGGTAACGGAGGAACTCTCCGAGGGATCATGATTGTTGTTTTCCATTTCATCATCTGGCTGTTCCTGATTGTTTTCCAGACGACCGTGCTGGTGAGTGTTGCGGCTAATTTTTATGACCTGCTTGCTCCGTTAGTCGTTTATTTGGGGGTAAACCAACAGCCTCGAAAAGCGATTCCTGTTATCTTGTTTAGTGGATTGGTAATGGACGGCTTATCCGGTGGCGTTTTCGGTGTTTACCTTACCGCTTATCTTTGGATGTATGTGGGTGTACGATGGGCGATTCAGTTTTTGCATATGGGGAATTTTATCCTGCTTCCCCTTTTGGTAACTGCAGGAATTGTTTTTGAAAGCTTGGTTTTGGCCTTTTGTGCAGTGGTGTTGGGGTCGTCCTCCTGGTCTGTGGAATTTATCTTTTCCATCCTTTCCGGCCAGATCTTTTGGGGATTTTTTACAGGTCCATGCCTGGTATTGTTTTTCATTTACGGACATAAGGCTATTGAAAGGGCAAAAAAATCCGTCACTTCCTATAGAGATGTGTTGAGGATGCATTGACCGATTACTTGGACAATGTGAGCAGTGAGTGGTTCGACCAGCGATTGAGCACAACCATGGTTGTAGTCATCGCCGCCTTTGTTTTGTTGATCGCCAGGTTGTTATTTCTTCAAGTGATCGAAGGCCGGGAGCTTCGACGCTTGTCCGAAATCAATAGTATCCGATTGAAAACGGTAGCTGCGCCACGGGGGCTCATCTTTGATTCCCATGATCGCCTGATGGCAGACAATCGGCCGTCTTATGACGTGAGCATTATTGTCAAAGATGCCGGTTCTTTGCTTGAAACCATCAGCAAACTTTCCCGATACGCGGGAATCGATGAATCTGAGTTGTTGGATCGATTGGAGAAGGCCAAGGGAACGCGTGCCTACAAGCCCGTGCTTCTCAAATCCGATGTCAGCAGGGATGAACTAGCGGCCATCGAGGTAAATCGATGGGATTTGCCCGGTATTGTAGTAAATGTTTCTCCAAGAAGGGATTATATTTACACTCCCAGTTCCGCTCATATTTTAGGTTATATGGGGGAAATTGGTGTTAAAGAGTTAAAAAACAAGCGATTCAGTGATTGTAAAACCGGTGACTACATTGGAAAGTACGGCATTGAACGGTCGAGGGAACATTGGCTTCGCGGTAAACGCGGTGGCCAGCAAGTGGAAGTGAAGGCCACCGGACAAGTGGCACGCGTGCTGAATACGGTAGATGCGGTACCCGGACATAACATCATTTTGTCCATTGATCTGTCCCTCCAACAGAAAGCCGAACAATTGTTGGGAGAGAAGGCGGGTGCGGCAGTGGCCGTGGATCCGTCGACCGGTAGAATTCTTGCCATGGTGTCAACTCCCTCCTATGACCAAAATTCTTTTATTTCAGGCATGTCTCACAAAGAGTGGAACGCATTGGTATCCGATCCGATGCATCCATTGGAAAACAAGGCCATTCAGGCAGAATATCCTCCGGCATCCACCTATAAAATCATTGCCGCCGCTGCCGGACTTGAAGAGGGGGTTATAGATGAGAACAGCTCCTTTTTTTGTCCCGGTTTCCTTAAGTTCGGCAATCGGACTTATCGATGTTGGAAAAAGTGGGGGCATGGGGAGGTGAATATTGTCAAGGCGTTGAGTGAATCCTGTGATGTTTATTTCTACAAGGTTGGACAAGAACTTGGTGTGGACCGCCTGGCCTGGTATGCCAGGGCTTTTGGGCTTGGTTCGCCTACAGGTGTGGATTTGGACCATGAGGCCGGTGGCCTGATTCCTACAGCCCAGTGGAAGAAAAAGCGGGTGGGTGTCTCCTGGCAAAAAGGCGAAACCTTGTCCATCGTGATCGGACAGGGATTCAACCTCGCCACACCGTTACAGATGGCCATGGTGGTTGCTGCCGTCGGGAACGGAGGAACGCGATATCAACCTACAATCGTAAAGACAATCCGTACGGCTGATGGCAAGACTGTATACGAGAGCGTACCGAAGATCGTAGGAAAACTACCAATCAGCAAAAAAAACCTTTCAATCGTTCGCAATGGACTTTTTAAAGCGGTAAATGACCGCCACGGTACTGCTTGGCGCAGCCGTTTGGATGGCGTCGCAATGTGCGGTAAAACCGGAACCGCTCAGGTCGTGGGACGACGGGAAGATGATGAAGACGGGGAACGGATCAAAGATCACGCCTGGTTCCTTGCTTATGCGCCCGAAGATAACCCTTCGATTGCTGTTGCTGTATTTGTTGAACATGGAGAGCATGGCTCCACAACTGCAGCGCCGATTGCAGCAGAAATGATTCGGTTCCATTTATCCGGAGGACAGCCGGGAAAAGCGCCATCGCACAATGTGCGTCATTTGGAAACGGTTCAAGGAGATTGATTAAAGATGTTCGATCGTAGATTACTCCAATGTTTTGATTGGGGCTTGTTGGTCCTGACTCTTGCCATTGGGACATCGGGGCTGGTGGCGTTATACAGTGCGGTGTCTGCCGGTGCCGTGGAACCGGATCTTACCTTGTTTAGAAAGCAATTGATCTGGTACGCTTGCAGTTTTATTATCATGATCTTTTGTTTCTTATTCGATTACAAACAATTTGAACGGTTTGCAAATGCGATCTATATAGCCTCTTTAGGTGCACTAACGGCGGTGTTGTTTTTTGGTAAGTATGTGGGGGGATCTCGACGATGGCTGCAGTTGGGACCCTTTTCACTCCAACCGTCTGAAATGACAAAAGTTGCGATCATTATTGTTCTGGCGCGCTATTATGCCAAGCTTATCAATACCGAAGGACTTACTTTGCGCGATTTGATGGTTCCGGTGTTCTTGACGGCCCTGCCTTTTGCTCTGATTGTCCGTCAACCGGACCTGGGAACGGCTATGGTGATTGCATTGATTGCCGGTGCAATTACATTTTTTGTCAAAATCGAACGCCGGGCCTTTGTTTGGCTTGTGACGACGTTTGCCATGCTTGTTCCATCCGTATGGTTTTTTTTGCGTGGTTACCAAAAACAGCGGATTCTGACCTTTTTTAATCCGGACAGGGATCCGCTTGGTGCAGGCTACCATATTATTCAGTCAAAAATTGCCATCGGATCGGGAATGCTCACAGGGAAGGGATTTTTAAAGGGGACACAAAACGCCCTCTCTTTTTTACCGGAACAACATACTGATTTTATATTTTCCGTTCTTTGTGAAGAATGGGGGTTTGTGGGCGGAATGACGGTGATTGTCCTGTTTTTGCTGATTATTGCATTGGGATTGAGTATTGCCGGCAGGTGCAGAGACCCATTCGGGACCATCTTGTCCGTTGGTGTAACGGCAATGATCGCATGGCAGGTGTTTATTAACATCGGTATGGTTATGGGGCTCTTACCTGTAGTTGGTGTGACGCTACCGTTTGTGAGTTACGGTGGGTCATCGATACTCACAATGATGATTGGTATCGGTTTGTTGATGAATGTCAGCATGAGGCGCTTTAAATTTGAATGACCACTGTAGGAAAATGATCCCGGCATGATAAAAAACCTTTGACATATTGACAGCACTGGTGGTATAGACCGCCGGAGTTTGTACCTGTCGTAAGTTCTATCATTCATAGACAATATGTAGTTTTTTTGAATATTTAATCCTACTTCAACGGAGGCTCTTAGATGGTAAGTGTCGATGGATCCATAGTCGTACAGATCGTAAATTTTTTGTTGTTGATTTGGATTTTAAACATGGTGCTTTACAAACCAATTCGAAAAATCCTATTGGAACGAAAAGCCGCAATGAGCGGACTCCAAGGGGACATTGATGGTTCGGTCGACGAAGTGAAGACGAAGGAAGCCTCCTATGCCGATGGCGTAAAAAAAGCCCGCGCTGAAGGTCAGAAAGAGAAGGAGTCATTAATGGAGGCCGCAGCGGAAGAGGAAAAAGCGATCATTGGCAAAATCAATGAGTCGGCCAAGGCTGAACTGAAAGTGGTCAAGGAAAAGATAGCCCAAGAAGTCGGCGGTGTTAAAGCAGTGCTTGAAGAAGAAATTGATGCATTCGCGGATGCGATTGGACAAAAAATATTGGGGAGGGCTGCTTAATGAATGTTCCATTTTTCAAAGGGAAACGCAACTATGGCAAAGCGGTGTCGTTTTTTGCCCTGGCCGTGTTTCTATTGTGTGGAGGCACTGCCGTCTACGCTTCATCCGATGGAGGTCATGAAGGGAACGGTTCCAAAGGGTGGGTGGCGACAGACACCTATCGCGTGATGAACTTCGCCGTTTTGGCCATCGGACTTTTTTTGATCCTTAAAAAACCGGCTTCTCAAGCATTAAGCGGAAGGATTCAGGGGATCAAAGAACAGTTGGAGGACCTTGAGGAAAAGAAGAAAGCGGCAGAAGCGAAATTGGTTGAATACGATGCTAAGATGGCTACGTTGGATCAAGAAGCGGAAACCATGTTGGAAGAATATGCCAAGCAAGGTGAGGCCGCAAAAGAAAGAATTCTGGAAGAAGCTGCGGCTGCTGCCGAAAAATTGAAGGAGCAGGCCGGCAAAAATATTGAAGCCGAGTTTTTGCAAGCCAAAGCCGAATTGCAGGCTGAGATCGTTGAAAAATCCCTGGCAAAGGCTGAAGCGATCATCAAGGAAAAAATTAATTCGGAAGACCAGGAAAAACTGGTGGACGAATACTTAGAGAAGGTGGTGGCATAGTGAAGAATCTGGCGATTGCAAGGCGGTATGCCAAAGCTCTTCTACTGATTGGTAAAGAAGATGAACAAATTGACACCTATCGGGAAGAGTTAGGAACTTTTGTAGGTCTGATCGAACAGGAAAAGGACCTCCAGCAGGTGCTTGTAAATCCACTTTACGGCGTTGAAGCGCGTAAAAAGGTATTGACAACGGTGATGGATAAACTGAGCCTGTCCCAGACTATGATGAAATTCCTTATTTTTTTGTTCGATAAAGGAAGAATTGGTTTTCTGGGAAACATCAATGACTTCTTTCAGAAATTTGCTGATGAACTCAAAGGTGTCGCCAGAGCCAGCCTGGTTTCGGCCACGGCGCTTTCATCTGAAACCATCGATAAAATTCGGTCGGCCCTGTCCAAACGGACAGGTCAGGATATCATTCTGGAGGTTGAGCAGGATCCCGAACTGATCGGCGGCATTGTGACCCGCATCGGCGACCTGGTTCTGGATGGCAGTGTGAAAACGCAGCTGCTCAATATGAGAGAATCTTTAAAAAGGGGTGAGAGTGTCTAATGGAATTAAGAGCTGAAGAAATAAGTCAGATTATTAAAGAGCAGATCACGGATTATGACAAGAAAATTGAACTGAGCGAAACCGGTGTTGTTCTTTCCGTGGGTGACGGCATTGCCCGTGTATACGGCCTGGAAAAAGTCATGGCACTCGAACTCGTGGAGTTCCCCGGCGGCGTTCCCGGGCTGGTTCTCAACCTGGAAGAGGACAATGTGGGTATCGCCATTATGGGTGAGGAT
>DAOWNV010000247.1 GCA_030642405.1 Desulfosarcina sp. | reverse complement strand
GCAACGCCCAGCCACAAAGCCTTCTGCTTTGGTAAGACGTCGCGGCACCGCTCCCGTTTGGCGTTTCCACGTCGCAGGTTGAGAATCTCACGGAAGAACGTTAACCCCAAAATTACGTAAACAAATAACATGAAAAGGAGTATCCCATGGCTATTGAAGTGTTTATCAGACGACGATTTATCAAGGAAAAAGAAGCGGCGTTAGCTCCTTTTATCGTACGGTTGCGATCCCTGGCACTGGCCCAGCCCGGCTATATCTCCGGTGAAACGCTAAAATGTATCGATCCAGCCGGCGAAGACGAATATCTTGTCAGAAGTACATGGCGATCCGTTGAAGAATGGAAAACATGGCTTCACGGCGAAAAACGGACAACGATCCAGAGAGAAATCGACAACATCATGGGGGAAGAGACCGAATACCGCATGTATGAACCCCTGGTGGGCGGCATTATCCCAAAGTATGTGGAGCCGAAATAGCATTAGTGTGATTTTTTTCACCGGCCGTCACAGATGTAAACCACAGCCGCCGCCACGAGCAGTACAGCCACCATGTTGAGGAGATGTCTTCTATTTTTCAGACCCGCCCTCATTCGCCATGCTTTTTATTTCTTAACCAACTGTTTTACATAAAATTTTTAAAGGAGAAACCCCCAATGCTTCATGTAACAGAATCGGCGACCACAAAGCTCGTAGAATATTTTCAGGACAAAGAGATTACACCCATCCGTATTTTTTATAACGCCGGCGGATGAGGGCCACCATCGCTGGCACTGGCTCTGGATGAGCCAAAAGAGACAGACGAGCAGTTTGATGTGGACGGTTTGAAATATGTCATCGATAAGGATTTAATCGTTGCATCTCAACCCATCATCGTCGATGTTAGCCCTGTTGGATTTATGGTTACCGGGAACTTGGATACGAGGAGAGATATCAATAGCTGCGGTACCTGTGGGTAGTAAAAGTCAAAATCGTCTGGTAGTTAGTACCCATCACTAATATTAGTGGGTTTGGAAGAAGGTGAAAAATAGATTTATTGGTGACCGCATTGTCAAAAATAAGTTGTGAGTTCAAGGAGATGCATAATGGATAAACGAGATGTCATTATCATTGGTGGCGGACCGGCTGGGCGTACGATCACTCATGTGCTCCATGCTTCAGGGAACAACATGACAGTTACCCTGATTAAAGATGAGAAGATCAATGCCAACCGCTGTGCGGTTCCCTATGGTATTCCGGGAGGGAAACCGTTGGAAAAGTTCCAGATACCTAACACGCTGGTAACCGATTTCGGTGCGGAACTTGTGGTTGACCACGTTGCAAGCATTGATAAAGACAACAAACAAGTGGTTACCGCCGGTGGCAATGTGTATCAGTATAAATATCTCGTCCTTTCTACCGGATCTCATCCATTTATACCACCGATTTCCGGTGTAGATGGGAAAAACATCACCTCCGTACGATCGATTGACGACCTGTCATTGCTTCGTCAACATGCCTCAACAGGCAAACGCACGGTTGTCGTCGGCGGCGGATATATCGGTATCGAAGTTGCCGTCGTGCTCAGGCAGATGGGACTCGACGTTACCGTCATTGAAGCGCTGCCAACCATCCTTATGGCAACAACTGAACCAGACTTCGTCAAACAGGTAAACGACGAACTGAAGAAAAAGGGGATTCACCTGTTGACCAATGAAAAAGTTGTTGAATTTGTGCATGAGCCGGATGACCAGGTGACCGTAAAACTTGGATCCGGAGCGTCTTTGCCGGCTGACTTCGTGGTGCTTTCGGTGGGCGTTGTCCCCAACACAGAGTTGGCATCCCAGGCAGGAATAAAAACCTCCCGATTAGGGATCTGCGTCGATGAGAACATGCATACCGATGCAGATGATGTATACGCCTGCGGGGACTGTGCGGAAAAGATGTCATTTGTTACCCACCAGCCCACCAGAGGGGAGTTTGGTACCAATGCCGTCTTCATGGCAAAAACCGTTGCCCAAAACATCCTTGGGAAAAAGAAAACATTCCCCGGTGTCATCAACGCCAATGTTACCGCAGTGTACGAATGGAGTCTGGGATCCGCTGGGCTGACTGAACAGATGGCAAAAGATGGAGGGATTGATGTCGTCACCGGATATTCCGAGGTATTGAGTAAATATCCAATGATGAACCAGGTTGACACCATTCGGACCAAACTGGTTTTTAACCGGGAAAACCGAAAATTGGTCGGCGGCAGTGTTTTTCGAAAAGGAAACTGCACAGCACACAATGTTGACTTTATATCATTTGCCATTCAAATGGATGCGACCATGGACGATCTCATGGACTATCAATATGCCACGCATCCGGAGTTGGCGGCAAAACCATCCGACAACATTTATGTATTTGCAGTGAAAGATGCCTTGAACAAATAAGAAGTTTTATCAAACCGGCCAATATTTTATTGTCGCTGTAATCTATTCTCATCCCAGGCAACCATGATAGACTAACACCACAGATTTTCATGGTTGCCTGATCTGACAATTGGAGGCCTCACCGTGAGCATTGCGTCGAAGTCTCGACCACTTGACCACGCCGCTTCATGCAGCGACAACCGCAATCTCGGAAAAAATCAAAACTACCTTGCTTTTCTTTGGCACGCACTTTTTTTAGCGTTTGTCTCCACGTTTATCGATGTCAATACCATCCTTTCTTCATTCATCTTGAAAATTGGCGGCTCCAGTACTCATGTGGGCATACTTACGGGAATCTCCGTCGGTTTACCCATGATTACCCAGCTTTTGTTTGCTGGATTTTTAGCAAGCCGCCCTCGGAAAAAACCATTTTTACTTTTAGGCATCTATCTGCGGGTCATCACGCTGGCAGGTATGGGTTATACACTATCGATCTCTGGTACGAGCGACCCTGGGTGGTTATTGCTACTGGTTTTTTTTTGGCTTAGTCTCTTTTCCATTAGCGGTGCTTTTGCAGGAATCTCCTATACGGATATTTTGGGAAAAACCCTTCCAAGAAGTAAAAGGGGGCGCTTCTTGATTGTTAAGCAGTTCATCTCTGCTTCAGCGATGCTGATTTCTGCGATCATTGTTCGCCACATCGTCATCGCCTTTCCCTACCCCGAAAATTATACCATTATTTTTTTCGTTGCTGCAGTATTACTGTTCATTGCGGCATTTGGTTTTTTGGCAATTAAAGAAAATGCGGGTCAAACCAGTCATATTTCCGGTATAGTTCGGATTATTAAGGCTCTCCCGAAGATACTGAAATCCGATCCTAATTTAAGGAACTATATCATTGCCATTAATTTGATGAGCCTTTCCCTAACCATTATTCCTTTTTATATTGTGCTCTCAAAAACCCTGTTCACTTTGACTCCCACGCTAATCGGTAATTTCCTACTCATGCAATTTTTGGGAATGATTCTTTCCACATTCATCTGGAACGGGGTGGTCAACAAATTTAGATTTAAAGGGGTTGCCCTCAGTTGTGCTCTATTAGGCGGTCTCCTTCCCCTTACGGCCTTATGGCTATCTGAATTTGGGCCTACTATCTTTCAATGGACGTTTTTTCTGGCTGGAATCTTGATATCTGCCGATAAAATCGCCTATGAAGGAATATTGCTTGAAATCACAAACGATGACAACCGGGCCATCTATGCAGGAATCAGTGGTGCCCTGAGCCTGACGACTGCTGTTTTCCCGATAGCCGCCGGTGTGTTGATCAATATCACCACATTCGATGTTATCTTTGCCATCACATCCTTTCTTGTTATTCTGTCTATGTTTTTCATCATACGTTTAAAGTGCCCCACTCCGGTAGATGCTTGAACCGCAATAGCGAGCGCATTCCCCGATGCCTGTCGCGAGAAGTTTCAATGAAATTGTTGGGAATAATATTTTCCTCTTCCCACTATTACCTAAAAGGCGTTACCAAACGTTAACCCACGACACATCCTGCCAGAAGTAACGATACCTATCCACTGCACTACCACTTTGGCTTCTTCTTAAAAACTTAAGATGTTATTGATAAATTTATAAAACATTTTATTATCAGCATGTTATGTGTCCATTCAAATCATTTCATGTCGTCTCACCCATGTGGCACAAAAGTTGTTAAAGCTAATAGTAGTTGCGGATCTCATTGTGATGGGTACGTCCACAGACGCCCCTATCGACATAGGTGATAGCACCAATGTCGGATCCTTCGGTGAAACGGCCAAAGAGATCATCTTGTGGGCCCCGTGTCCGGTACTTATCATACCGCTGTCGCTGGTACCCGGGCACGGTTGAAAATTAAACCGGTTTCGAGTTTTGCCGGCACGATAACGTTAACCACTAAATTCGACTGAATGATCGTTGAGGGCGGCAATGATCTGGGTTGCCGCCCTTGTAATTT
>DAOWNV010000069.1 GCA_030642405.1 Desulfosarcina sp. | reverse complement strand
GGACCAGAACCCCTCTTTCATTACTTTCATAGTATTTGCGACAGTGGGCAGCGGCATTCGAACGATCTCTTTTTTTTTCCTGAAAAACAGGTAAGAATAAAGGCATACTAAGAACATAATCAGCATACCGGGAACAAAACCGGTAAGAAAAAGTCCTTCCAGGGACACATTGCTGATCATGGAATAGAGAATCATCCCGATACTCGGAGGGATGATGACACCCAGGTTTGGGGAAGTCGTCATCAGCCCCAGTGTATATTTTTCAGGGTAACCGTTTTCAATCAGTGCAGGAATCATAAAGCCGCCCAAAGCGACGACCGTGGCGACTGTAGACCCCGAAATAGCACCGAACAACCCACATGCCAGAACGCCGGCCATGCCCAATCCACCCGGAAGCCAACTGACCAGAGCGTTAGCCACTTTGATGAGTTTCTCAACAATGGAACCTGCGGTCATAATATTCCCGCACAGGATAAAAAACAGCACAACGACCAAAGCAAAATTATCCATGCTTCGAAAGATGGTCTGAAACAGCATCAGCAATGGAAAGTCCGTAAAAAGCAAAAATCCGAGGACGGCAGTAAAAAACAAGCACATGAAAACAGGGATATAAGATGCCATACACCCCAGCAAGATCAACATAATAATAATGTCGCTCAACTCCATTTACTCAAGTCTCCTCAAAAACAATGCTATTGTGGTCCGGTTGTTCCATCATTGTCTGAAAACCGGCAATAGTCCTCATAGATCACTTGTACTGTCCGGATAAACATCAATACACCGGTCAACGGCAAAATGGCATATAGATAAACAAGAGGGATTTTAAGTATCAATGTCTTTTGAAAGGTCCTGGCCTGCAGTTCGGCCATCTGCCATCCATAGACCATCATCATCACAGAGAAAACCAGTACCATCAGGTTACTGAAATAGGTCAACGGCTTTTTCAGTCTGGGAAACAGTTGAACTGACGCATCGATCTTGATCATGGACCGGTTTTTCACGGCTGCGCAACAACCGACAAACGTGGTGTAAATAATCACTTCTCGCACCAATTCTTCCGACCATGCCAACGTATAGTTAAATCCGTAGCGAAAAATCACATTAAAAAAAAGGGCGATCAACGCTATGAAAACGCTGATGAAAAGCGTCCAATCTTCAAAGGCAGAGAGGATCTTATCAACCATTTGGAGTACTTTGCCTGTCATGGAAGTTCCTATCAAGTGAAACAGCGAAAAGGAGGTTTCATCGGAGAAACCCCCCTTTTTTATAAATGGGTGTTACCCGTTTTTTAAGAAAACCGGGCCGGGAAAAAAGGCTATTTTACTTAGTGTAGCCCATAAATGTTTGGACCTCTTTCAAATAGTTGTCCGGCCGATAGGTGTCTCCAGGATATACCTTGTTAATCTCATCGGCATATTTGACATGTGCAACATTTCCTTTGCTCCTGATCCATGCTAAGTCGTTATTCGACAGGCCGTAAAATGTGACACCTGCCGCCTTTGCCTTTGCGACCTCTTCAGCTTCCTGTGCAATGGTTTCCTTCCGCATTTTGGCACAAACGTCATGAACAACGGCTTTAAAAGTCTCCTGCAAATCGTTCGGCAAGCGGTTAACCCAGGCTTTGTTGAATATCCAAATGTAAAGGCCCTGCGCATAATTGATGGTTGTGTAATATTTACACACCTCAAACTTCTTCGTAATGTTGCAAACCATCGGCGTGTGATCCAGTCCGGTAATTACACCCTGTTTAAGGGCTATCGATACATCCGGCCAAGGCATAACAACGGGATTGAATCCGCATTCTTTATAAAAAAGCTGATTGACGGCAGCTTCCGCCGTTCGAAATTTGACAGTCTTAGCTTCCTCGATATTGGTGACAGGTGTGGTGGTTGCCCAGCCATAACCCCCGTAGCCTGTAACATCCAACCCAATAATTCCTTGGTGATCCATGGCCATCATGTAATGGTCGAAAAGTTTACCCGAACCGATAAATTTATCCAATTTTTCAAAAGAGTTTATCAAAAAAGGAAGGTTAATCAAACCGAACCGTGGCCCAAGATTGGTTGCGGCAACAGAACTGACGCCCATCCCCTGAATTGCCCCCATCTGTAACTGATTCAGCACCTCTACTTCACCGCCAAGCATGGAGAATGGTTTGAAATCAACATATATCCGGCCGTCTGTCCGCTTCCAAATTTCATCTCGCATGGCAAACCCGGCATATACTCCTTTCATGACGGGATGTGACACATTGGAGACAATGCATTTATACTTGGCACCAGACGGATCGAAATCCGGTTTCCACACATCCAAAGATGGCTTTTTTGCAAAACCCGGGCTGATCCATAAACAAAGAACAACAAGGACTACCAAACCAATCTTGATCTTTTTATTACTGAACATGCGCCCTCCTTCTTTTTTCATCATCGTTGTGAGCCCTCTTCCCGCAGCCCCTTAGTTTGGACATAGTTAGCATTCTGATTTAAAGAAACACACAAAAAAAGTCAAAACAATTCCATCTTCTTAAACCACAAGCCAAGAAGCAGTTGAATCGTTTTTCGTTTTTGACTTTCCCTACAGTTACAACAACGCAGCAAAAAGGGTCAACAATAAAAAAAGCCCCGGTTGAACGGGGCTATATTTGTGCATACAATTTATTTAATGAATTATTTGTCTGTTTCTTTAGGCTCTTCGACCATTTTGGCTGTTTCGTCTTGTAAATTATCGGGATCCGAATCATTAATGTCGGCAATACCCTTTGCCTCTTGAACCCCTACTTCAGTCTCATCATCATTTTTTACTATTTTGGCGGAAAGTCCTGAAGGTGGAACGACTTCTTTTGTATCGAGCGTTTCAGAAATATCGCCGGTTTTTGATTCCGGAAGGGCAGGCTTTTCTTTTACTTTAAGTTGTTCCTTTTTTGCTTTTTCCGATATCACCTCATCAGAGCTAACCAGTTCAACAATGGAAAGGTGCGCTGCATCACCAGGCCTGCGGCCTATTTTGATGATTCGGGTATACCCACCGTTTCTGGAGCCAAACCGATCAGAGGCTTCCTCGAAAATTTTGTGAACAACGTCTTTTTCTCGAACAATAGACATTGCAAGTCTTCTGGCGTGGAGGTCACCCCGTTTGGCCAGTGTAATAATATGATCCACCCAGCGTCGAAGCTCTTTTGCTTTTGGCTCCGTGGTCTTGATTCTGTCATGTTTGAGCAGCGAGGTTACCATGTTACGAAACATGGCCTGCCGATGGCTTGTGGTCCGATTAAGTTTTACACCACTTTTTCTATGTCTCATGGAACCGTTTACTCCCCTTCTTCAGCTGTTTCATCTGGTGGAACAAAATTTTCAAGCTTCATTCCCAACGAGAGGCCCATTTCAGAAAGTACTTCCTTGATTTCGTTCAATGATTTTCGACCGAAATTTTTGGTCTTTAACATCTCGTTTTCGGTCTTATTAACAAGCTGATATATTTTCAATATCTCTGCGTTTTTTAGACAATTCGCGCTTCGAACGGACAACTCCAGTTCCTCTACGCTACGGTATAGGTTATCGTTAAAAGCAGGTTTATCAGATTCATCTTGGCCACCTTCTGATAGCGGTTCGGCATCTTCATCGAAATTAATAAAGATGCTCAACTGGACTTTAAGGATTTTTGAACTATAAGCGACAGCGTCTTCCGGGGACACGCTACCATCGGTCCACACCTCGAGGGTTAACTTGTCATAATCCGTACGCTGTCCGACACGCGCATTACCAACGACGTAGTTAACTCTTTTAATGGGGGAGAAGACAGCATCAATGGGAATCGTCCCTACAGGAGCCTCTTCATCCTTATTTGCTTCTGCAAGCGCATATCCCTTACCCGCTTTCACAACCATTGTCATCTTCAAATCGTGGTTCCCAGACAACATAACTATATGATGATCCGGGTTCAAAATCTCAACACGGCCATCATCACTGACGAGGTCACCCGCCGTAATCGCCCCTTCTCCGGAAGCATCTATCCTAATGGTTCGGGGAGTGGCATCTTCCATTTTTAACCGAACCTCTTTAAGGTTCAGTATGATTTCTGATACATCTTCACTCGCTCCGGGAATGACACTGAACTCATGCTCCACCGTTTCAAATCTTACAGATACAATGGCAGCACCATAAAGTGAGGATAAAATCGTTCTTCTCAACGAGTTCCCCAAGGTTATGCCAAAACCTCTCTCTAACGGCTCGCAAACGAATTTTCCGTACGAATCGGTGCTGTTGACGCGAACTTTGTCTGACTTGATTATATCACGCCAGTTCATATACATAAGTTCGTTATTACCCATACCATTTTCTCCAAAAGGATTTAAATATCAATGCAGTACATAGCCTCATCTTGCTCCGCTCAAAAACAAACCAATTGCTTTATTTTGAGTAGAGTTCTACAATCAGTTGTTCCTGCATCGGAAGAGTAAGGTCTTCGCGGACCGGGAAGCTTTTGATCTCGCCTTTAAATTGCTCTTTTTCTAGTGCAATCCACTGGGGCAAGCCTCTCCTGACGACAGCGTCTACGGAATCGAGAATAGCTTGAACCTTTTTACTTTTCTCAGTGACCTCGATGGCGTCCCCGACTTTAACCAAAAACGATGGAATATTAACACGTCTTCCGTTCACCAAAAAATGGTTGTGTCGAACGAAATGTCGACCCTGCGTTCTTGAGTGTGAAAAACCAAGGCGGTACACGACGTTATCCAAGCGCCGTTCAAGAAGAACGAGCAGATTTGTACCGGTAATCCCCTTCTGACGATCCGCTTTCTTAAAGAAAAGCCGAAACTGTTTTTCGGACAACCCGTAAGTACTCTTTACCTTTTGTTTCTCTCGAAGCTGGATACCGTAATCAGAGGGCTTTCCCCGCCGTCTTTGCCCATGTTGACCTGGTGCGTAACCGCGGCGGTCAAACGCACACTTGTCAGAGTAACAACGATCTCCCTTTAAAAATAGTTTCATATTTTCACGTCGGCATATTCTGCAGACTGATCCTCTATATCGTGCCAATTCATCCTCCTTTTAAATCAGACCGAAGCGCGATTTGTTTCGTCTATCCTTTGTCTATGACTGCCTATTAAACCCGTCTTCTTTTGGGTGGCCGACAACCGTTGTGGGGGATAGGGGTAACATCCTTGATCATAACAACATTAAAACCTGCGGCCTGAAGGGCACGAAGTGCGGATTCCCGGCCGGAACCAGGTCCCTTCACATACACCTCAACCCTTTTCATCCCGTGCTCCATGGCTTTTTTCGCTGCATCCTCAGCAGTAAGCTGAGCGGCGAAAGGAGTACTCTTTCTGGAGCCTTTGAAGCCATGAATACCTGCGCTGGACCATGAGACTACATTGCCCATGGCGTCGGTGATCGTAACAATGGTGTTGTTGAACGTGGATTGAATATGAACGACTCCACTGGAGATGTTCTTTCTTTCCTTTTTCTTTGTTTTGCTTTTTCTCGGCATTTATTTGATCCTGACGGAGTTTGGATTATTTCTTTGCTGCACCTTTTTTCTTGATGGCCGACCTTTTTGGTCCCTTCCTGGTCCTAGCATTTGTACTTGTTCGTTGGCCACGAACCGGTAAGGAGCGCCGGTGCCTGAGACCACGATAGCATCCAAGATCCATCAGTCTTTTTATATTCATGGATACTTCGGTGCGAAGTTCCCCTTCTACCTTGTAGTCCTGGTCTATGACCTTACGAATGTTGTTGATCTCCGCTTCTGAAAGATCATCAGTATTGGCATTCGGATCAATATTAATTTGATTAAGAATCCGGTTTGATGAGGTTCTTCCGATACCATAGATATAGGTCAGACCAATTTCTATCCGTTTGCGCCTAGGTAAGTCTACTCCAGCGATTCTTGCCAAAATTCAACCTCCTCTAACCTTGCCTCTGTTTGTGTCTTTTGTTCTCGCAAATTACGCGAACAACCCCTTTGCGTTTGATAATTTTGCATTTACTGCAAATCTTCCTAACGGATGCTCTGACCTTCATTTTCCACTCCTTCTTACCGTGAAATAGCACTTATTGAATTTTTGGGTCTATTTCGAGCGGTAAGTTATCCGCCCGCGTGTCAAATCATATGGTGAAAGCTCCACAGTCACTTTGTCACCTGGTAAAATTTTAATAAAGTGCATTCTCATTTTGCCGGAGATGTGCGCCAAAACTTGGTGCTTATTTTCCAATTCAACTTTAAACATCGCGTTCGGCAGTGTTTCCAAAACAATGCCCTCAACTTTGATTGCCTCTTCTTTGGGCATTTCACTTTCTCCTGCTTTACGGGTTAATTGGTATTATTTATGAACCTATAGTTTGTAGCAAATGAATTGATACTCCTTGCACCTCAATCAGTATAAGAGATGGTATCATTTCAAGTGCGTCGAGCTATAATCCGTGATTCATGATAAACGGCTAACGCCTTCCTCTAATGCCGCCCTTTTTCAAGAACCCTTCGTAATGGCGTGTAAGCATATGGGATTCCATCTGAGCAACCGTATCGATAGCGACACCAACGACAATCAACAATGCTGTCCCCCCAAAATAAAAAGGTACGTTAAACCGACTAATCAATATGGAAGGCAGCACACAGACCGCTGACACATAAATGGCCCCGCCAAGCGTGATGCGGGTCAACACCTTGTCAATATAATCAGCCGTTCGCTTCCCTGGCCTTATTCCTGGAATGTAACCGCCGTTCTTTTTCATGTTGTCGGCAACATCGACAGGATTGAATGTTACCGCCGTATAAAAATAACAGAAGAAGAAAATAAACCCAACATATATAAGTTCATAAAAGAAGTTTCCAGGTCGCATCGAGTCGGCAATGAATTTCATCCATGGAATCGTAATGAAGCTTGCGATCGTCGCAGGGAACATGATAATCGACGAAGCAAAAATGGGTGGAATGACACCTGATGTATTAATTTTTAAGGGCAAATGTGTACTCTGCCCACCATACATCCGCCTGCCGACAACCCGTTTTGCATATTGTACTGGAATTCGACGCTGTCCCTGCTCTACAAAAATAATAAATCCAACGACACCTACCATCAGTATAAGTAAAATCACAAGGCCAAAGATGTTCATTTCACTGGTTGAAACCAACCTGAATGTATTCAAAATTGCAGCGGGCATGCGGGCAACAATACCAGCAAAGATGATCAGAGAAATTCCATTTCCGATTCCGCGTTCTGTAATCTGTTCACCCAACCACATGATAAAGGCGGTGCCGGCCGTTAACGTTAAAACCGTCATCAACCGAAAGCCCCATCCGGGGACAAGTACAATTGGTGCTCCACCAGGGGATGCCATGCTTTCCAGTCCGATACTTATCCCCATACCTTGAATGACGCTCAGGACAACTGTCCCATAGCGAGTGTATTGGGTTATTTTCTTTCTTCCCTGCTCTCCTTCATTTTTAAGTCTTTCAAGATGAGGAATAACAACGGTCAACAATTGAAGGATAATCGATGCGCTAATGTAGGGCATGATTCCCAATGCGAAAACGGATAATTGCTCAAGTGCACCACCGGAAAACATGTTGAAGATGCCAAAAATAGTGCCTTCCATTTTAGCAAAAAAGGAAGCCAGAGCAAGGGTGTCGATCCCAGGTGTGGGAACATGCACGCCGATTCTGTATACAAAAAGCAATGCCAAAGTATACAGGATACGTTTTTTGAGTTCCGGTATTTTGAATATGTTTCCGAATCCGCTGCCGACCATGCTTAAATAACCTCAACCTTTCCACCAACGGTTTCAATTTTCTTTCTGGCACTCTCACTGATTTTATTGACACGAACCGTAACTGGGGTTCCGATTGTGCCCTCACCGAGAAGCTTAATCCCGTCGCGATCCCCTTTCACCAATCCCATCTGGATCAGAGCAACTTCATCAACTACAGATCCTTCATCAAATCGGTTCAATTCCCGGACGTTGATAATAGCGAAAGATTTCTTAAATGGATTTTTAAAACCTCTTTTGGGAAGACGCCGATGAATCGGCATTTGGCCACCTTCGTAGCCGGGACGAACCCCACCCCCTGAGCGGCAGTTCTGTCCTTTATTCCCCCTTCCTGCTGTTTTTCCCCAGCCGGAGGCAACACCACGTCCAATACGTTTTCTTGCCTTACGTTGACCTTTTGCGGGAACCAAATCGCTGAGTCTCATCGGTTATTTCTCCTCGGCAACCACTAAATGGGATACCTTTGCAACCATTCCTCTAACGGACGGCGTATCTTTCAATTCTACGGTGCGATTAATCTTGGTAAGCCCCATACCACGAAGTACCTTTCGATGTTTTTCGGGCCGCCCAATCATGCTTTTTACCAATTTAATTTTCAGCATTCCACTCATCGTTTCTTTATCCTTATCTCACATCCTGGACTGCAATACCGCGCCTTGCTGCTACTGATTCGATACTTTCCAACTGCTTCAAGCCATCAACAGTAGCTTTAACGACATTGTGAGGATTGTTGGTCCCCATACATTTGGTTAGGATATTTTGAACACCAACAGCTTCAAGCACAGCCCGAACAGCACCACCGGCAATAACTCCTGTTCCTTCTGAAGCCGGTTTCAGCATAACACGACCTGCACCGTATCTACCGATTACCTTGAATGGCACCGTTCCTTCGGTCAAAGGGACCTTAACCATGGTTTTTTTTGCTTTTTCCAAACCTTTACGAATAGCTTCAGGGACTTCTCCTGCTTTACCAAGCCCATACCCGACACTTCCCTCACCATCTCCAACAACGACAATCGCACTGAAACTAAAACGACGACCACCTTTGACGACCTTGGCAACGCGGCTGATATGGACAACCTTATCTATTAGTTGGTTTTCTTCGTTATCTTGCTTGAACAAGGACTTGCCTCCTTAAATATTGTAAACTAAAAATCCAAACCCGCTTTTCGGGCACCCTCGGATAAGGCTCTAATTCGTCCATGGTATAAAAAGCCGTTACGATCAAAAACCACCTTCTTCAAGCCTTTGTCCATGGCCCGTTGAGCCAACAGTTTTCCTGTGAAAACCGCTTTTTCCATCTTGTTTTTAAACGGAGGTTGTTCCTTTACCATTTTTTCATTGCTGCAAGCGGCAACAAGAGTTGTCCCGGTCGTATCATCAACGATCTGGCTATAAATGTGTTTGGAACTTCTGAACACAGTTAGTCGCGGTCTTTCTGCCGTACAGATAATTTTTTTGGAAATCCGTTTTTTTCTTTTTAACCAGATTTTTTTCTTTTCGTTCGTTGCGCCCATTTTCCAATCCTTTACTCTCGACTAACCATTTTTCAGTTCATACTTTTCTTAAGGGAGACAATACAAATCGATTGTTTCTACTTGGTTCCTGTCTTCCCAGCTTTACGCTGAATGTATTCATCAGCATATTTAATACCTTTCCCTTTGTAGGGCTCAGGTTTTCTAAGTTTTCGGATAGAAGCAGCCGTCTGACCGACCTTTTCTTTGTCAATCCCACTTATTTTAATCACGTTATTTTTATCCACTGTTGCATCGATACCGTCAGGTAAAAGAAAATCGATGGGATGTGAGTACCCGAGATTCAGAACAATAGATTTCCCCTTCATTTCGGCCCGATAGCCAATCCCATTGATCTCCAGAACTCTTTCAAACCCCTTGCTCACACCGATAACCATATTTGAAATGAGACTTCGAGTTAATCCCTGAAGTGCACGCGTTTTACGGTCTTCTTGTTCAATGGTCACGCTTATGATTTTTTCACCGATGGAAAGATCCACCGCCGGGTGTATCGTTCTGGCTAAGGTACCTTTCAGCCCCTTGACCGTAATCTCTCTGTTTTTATACTCAATTGTAGTCTTTTCGGGGATCGGGATCCCTTTTTTTCCGACTCGAGACATTTAACGCACCTCGTCTTCCCTAATAGTCGATATCCTGAAGAAATACGGGATAATGGTAGTATTCGCTTTTTTGTTTTCGTCAGCTTACCAAACAGTACAGAGGATTTCTCCACCGATATGCTTCTCTCTTGCCGTTTTGTCTGTCATAACACCCTGAGATGTCGACATAATGGCAATTCCCAAACCATTGTAAACAGGATTTACGGATCTGGCGTTGAGATAGGTTCGTCGACTCGGCTTACTTACCCGTTCAACTTTTATGATGGTATGTTCCTGAACCCCTGTGTATTTCAGATAGACCCGTAGAACACCTTGTTTATCATCATCAATAAATTTGTAATTACGAATATAGCCGGACTCTTTAAGAACCCTTGCAATTTCCGTTTTTATCTTTGATCCGGGAATATCGACACTGTTGTGCTTGGCTTTCCCGGCGTTCCTTATGCGGGTTATAAGATCGGCAATCGGATCGCTCATCGCTGTTTCCTACTTTTATGTTTTGTTTGATTCTATTGTGGTGATTACCAACTGGACTTTACGACTCCAGGTAGTCTTCCCTGAGATGCCAAATTCCGAAAGCAAATGCGGCAGATGCCGAACTTTCTGATAAACGCCCGCGGTCTTCCACAAATGGGACACCGATTGTAGGCTCTAACATTGAATTTCGGTTTCCTTTTAGATTTTTCTCTAAGTGATGTCTTCGCCAATGCTTTCTCCTTATAACCACCAGACTTTATTAATTCTTAAAAGGCATCCCCATGAGTTTAAGGAGCTCCTTGCCTTCTTCATTGGTTTTAGCCGTTGTAACGATACTGATGTTCAGCCCTTTGATTTTATCGATTTTATCATAGTCAATTTCCGGAAATATCAATTGCTCTTTTATGCCAAGCGAGTAGTTTCCGGCGCCATCAAAGGCCTTGCCGGAAATCCCCCTG
>DAOWNV010000209.1 GCA_030642405.1 Desulfosarcina sp. | reverse complement strand
GTGGCGGCCACCCCAAGGATATAAATTTCATTCAGGCTCACAAGGCGATCCATAACGCTGCCGATTTCGTCACAGACAGTGGGACACTGATTTTGTTCGCCTGTTGTCCTGATGGTGTTGGATCGACAACTTTCCTGCCCTGGTTCCAAATGGGGAATCGTGATTCGGTTTTTGACCACTTGCTCAATGCCTATCAGGGAAACGGTGGAACTGCCCTGGCGTTGATGGAGAAAACAGAACGGATTCGCATATGTCTGGTAACGGATTTGTCTTCAGATATATGTCAAACAATAGGTATAGAAAAACTGGATGAGATGAGAGTCGCTGACACGGTGTCGCGGCACCATGGCTCTTTGGCAGTGATCCCCAATGCCGGTTTGTTGGTGAGGATAGAGCAAAAATCATGACAACCTTACCATTTCAAAAGCTAAGCAAACGTATCACCGGCGATGTTACTTGGAAATACCTGGATCGCATCATGCTCTCCACCGATGCCAGTATTTTCCAACGACAACCCGCGGCGGTAGTCTATCCAAGAAATACAAAAGATGTTTTAGAATCCGTCTCTTTCGCCCGTCGGCACAAACTGCCCATCCATCCACGAGGCGCCGGAAGCGGCCTGTGCGGATCGGCTTTGGGATCGGGGATTGTCATCGACTTTACCCGCTTTATGAATCGACTCATCAAAATCGATTTTGACGCCAAGACCTTTACCTGCGAGCCAGGCTACCGATTGGGAGAACTGGTACGCAAGCTTGAGGGCAGGGGACTGTTTTTTCCCCCGGACCCTTCGAGCGGAGAGTACGCAAGTTTCGGAGGGATGACCGGCACCAACGCCTCGGGTGCCCATTCGGTTAAATATGGCAATGTCTCCGACTACCTGGAGGACGCCCAAGTGGTGTTCTCCACCGGCCGAGTGGCTACTGTTTCAAAGATTTCATCCACACCGATTTCTCTTTTGCCTGATGAATTTAAGGAATTGGCGGATCTATACGTAAAAAATATAGAAACCATTGAGTCCGGTTATCCATCTGTGCGGTATAATGTGGCCGGTTATAATCTTCGGGAATTGGTGAAGGAGGGCAGGCTCCATCTGGAAAAGCTGTTTTGTGGCTCCGAAGGAACCCTTGGAATCGCAACCCGGTTCACATTCAGGTTGTTGGACAGGCCGGAAGCAGACAGCTTGGTCGTTGCCTTTTTTGACAGCATTGAAAAGTCGGCGCGGGCCGTCCAGGCGATCCTTCCCATGGGGCCGGCGGGCATCGAGGTGATGGACAAATCCTTGTTGGAGCTGGCTCGGTCCAGCGATCCGGTATTGCGTGATCGTATTCCAAAGGCGATAGACAATGTTCTTCTTGTTGAATTCGATGGCAACGATTCCGGAAAAACCATTGCCTCGGGCCGGAAGGTGCTGTCCATGCTATTGGAAGACGGGCTGTGTTCCCAAGCCCACCTGGCGGTTTTCGAAGAAGAGAAGAAACGGTTTTGGGCGGTGAGAAAAGCTGCCGTTCCCATCCTGTACCGATTGAAAGGGGAGAAGAAGATTCTTGCCCTCATCGAGGACGCCGTGGTGCCCACAGATCGCCTGGTCGAGTATTTCTCGGGCATCATGGAACTCCTTAATCGCAAAAGGGTCCAATTTGTCATATACGGTCACATCGCCAAGGGCCTGTTGCATACACGTCCTCTTTTGAATCTGAAAGACCCAACGGATATTCATCTTCTCAAGATTCTGGCCGACGAGGTGTTCGAACTGGTAAACGGCCTTGGAGGGGTGGTGTCTGGTGAACATGGTGATGGACGGATTCGAAGCACCTATATTCAGCGTCAGTACCCGGATCTCTTCCCTTTGTTTCAGAAAACGAAGCAATTGTTAGACCCACACCATCTGATGAATCCTGAGATCAAAACCGTTTCAACACCGGATCAGATGATGCGGCGGCTTCGATACGGTGGCGGATATCGGCGTGTTGAGTCCGGTTTGCCCCTGCTTAAATGGCGTGGCGGCTGGCATGAAGAGATCGAAAAATGCCATGGCTGCACTAAGTGTACTACGATAACACCGGCAACGCGCATGTGTCCCGTCTACAAGTTCTCCCGAAAGGAGGCTGCCTCTCCCAAAGCAAAGGCCAATGTGCTTCGGGCTTTGATCGATGGAGACCTGGCCGATGCAGCCCTTTACGAGGAATCATTTCAAGCAGTCGTTGATTGCTGTGTGAACTGCGGTAGTTGCAGCGTGGAATGTCCTTCCCATGTGGATATTCCCAAGCTGGTCTTGGAGGCAAGAGCCAGGTACATCGACCGCTTCGGGCCCACTTTTCACAGCAGGGTGGTTACCGGTGTGGAAACCCTGGGGCGGTATGGCGGTCGGCTTTCCCGATGGTTGGGGCCCGCTATGGAACTGGAGGTTATCCGGCATGCCGGACAGATGGTTACCGGGATAAGCAAACACAGGCCCATCGTTTCTATTGCCAAACCGTCATTTTTTCAACAAGTTGGAAAAGTTACAGGCAATGGGGTACCACAGGTCCTCTACTTTTCAGGGTGCTATGCAGGATACATTCGGCCTTCCATCGGGCGTGTGATGGTGGATCTGTTGAGACGCTTTGGGATGACCGTTCATACGCCGAAACAACATTGTTGCGGGCTTCCCCTTTTGACCAAAGGGATGGTTCGGCAGGCTCGAGACAAGGTGCGCCAAAACCTTGCCGCGTGGCTGGATCTGATCGACCGTGTGGATCACATCGTGGTGACCTGTTCTTCGTGCGGATTGGCGTTGATGAAGGAATGGTCCTACCTCATGGATGAACCGCGCATTCGTCGGGTGGCGGAAAAGGTGGTCCACGCCAGCCGGCTGATTGGCCAATATCTGGATGGAGCAGACCTACGACCGCTGGCTACTGTTGCCGCCTACCATCTTCCCTGCCACCTCAGAGTTCAGGCAGATCCGTTAAGTTCATTGAGCCTTTTGAAAGCAGTGCCTGAACTGCAATTGTATGATCTGGAAAACCATTGCTGCGGCATGGCCGGCACTTGGGGGATGGCTGTAGAAAACGACAAGTTGAGCAGAACCATCGGTGGTCATCTTGTTGGACTGGTGGAGAAATCAAATGCCAAGGTCGTGGTGACCGATTGCCCTACCTGTGAGATGCAGTTGATGCATCTTGGAAACCTACCGGTGATGCATCCAATGGAGATCATTGCAGGCTGTGTAGAACCCAACGATAGGAGATAACCTATCAAAAAGCCGTTACAGATGGGTTATATGTTGAAACCGAACGAAAGCTGTTTTTCCAGTGAGAAATGACTATTCGAGGATGGTTATGTTTTCCTGCTCTATTTGTTATTACGCAACAGCAAATTAATAATGCCCATATTCAACGGCGTCCAAGGTGTGGCAGGGATGTGGGATGCTATCGAAAAAACGCCGGAATTAGGGGCTTCATCCGAAGGTACGGCTGTTCCATAAGCAGTGCTCATTGTGGCTGTGTGGAGATTCATGGAGCCGTCGTCTGTGAACATGCGATGGGGCACCGTCACATAGATCTCCTTGCGTCCGAGATGAACGGTGACCAAGGTGTTGATCCCTCTGAGCAATTCACCCGCAGCACCTTCGACAAGTATAGCCATAAAACTGGGAGTACCTCCTGTAGACCCGCCAAAAAAGACGACTTCACCGCCTACCTGTCTAGCTGCCGGCGGACCGCCCGACGTGCTGATGAATTGATAAACAAATGTTTTTTCGATTCCAAGTTGGGTGTTGTGGGCAAAATTTGAAATTATTTCACCCGTGTTGGCGTTGCTGTCTAAATCCATGCGAAGGGCGGTAAGGGCCTCTCCAATCATATCCAATCTTTTATATTGGACGGAAAGCAGGGTGGCATCTTTACTCTGACAGGCAGCCACTCGGACTATTTCGTCATTGTCCATACCAAAAGCAAATGAGTCATCGATAGGATCGTTTATCATTTGGACTTCCGAAGAACAGGATTGGATCGGTATGGTTGCACCGGTGTATAAGGACAATCCGCCTTCGTCGGGGTACATATCTATATCGCCGGCAACCGGTTCCATGGAGGAGAGAATGACCACCGACCGCTGGGTTACGGTAGGAAGCAAAGCGATGGGAATGGAGAATTCAACCCAGTTTTCTGATCTCCTGAAATAACTGTCTGTGGCAAACTTGCCGATTTGAATGGGTACGGTTTTTTCTGGTTCCGAAGGTTTTGGTCGATACAAATTTGCTTCAACCGATCCACCCAATACCCACGGGTAGATGGAAAACTGGATGGAAGTGTCTATTCCGAAGGTGGGATAAATTTCGGAAGTATTTTGAAAACCCGTAAGGATATCCTTATCGAGATCCAAATTAACACTGTTCCAAGAAACTGCATCAATATCACGAGCTTCTATGGAATGGTGATAATAAACACGGAACACAAGATGCTCTCCCTGCTTCCATGTTTGGAACCCTTTGAGGTCGACGGGAGATGGCTCGTCTCCTGCTGGATCCGACAAGGTGGAAAGGAAGTCAAAGGAAAGCCCCCCATCTTCAATATGAATGGTTCCGGTATGGGGTGACCAGTATCCATTGTCAGGGATTCTGTCACGGCCGTTGCACAGAAAGTTACTTGCCGAGACCGCTGCAATCTCCACGGTGGACAGCGTGTCGGCCAGGGTTGATTTGGGGATGACAATGTTGAAGTCGTTCCCACTGACCCAACAGTTCAGATAGGTGGCGTCTACGCCTTTAAATAATTGTGCGTTACATATTCCCAATATGGCGATGGTGAATTCTATCGAATACTCCGTAATCGTGCCGTAGGGAGAACCTTGGGTATTCCGATTCCCGTCTGCATCGAGCAAGAGACAGCCGTTAGTTCCCTGACTGAGATTACTGAACCGAATCCGAAAAAGATAGTTTGATTCGGTTTCGGTGAATTCCATTTCAATAAAATCGTTGAAAGGCGATCCTCCAAATGAATCTCCTGCAGGATCACTCATTTTAGCTGCATGACTTTCATCGGAAAAAAAGACAAGCAGGGCAATTCCCATGATAAATACAAGAAACCAAACCAATTTCTTTGTCACCCATTGATGAAAATTCTCCTGAATCATCTTTTACCTCATTCATGGCGTTTGTT
>DAOWNV010000257.1 GCA_030642405.1 Desulfosarcina sp. | reverse complement strand
TGGAGAATCATGAATCCTGAAATGATGCCCGACAACCCCTACCTGCTACTCACCCCTGGTCCATTGAGTACCACAAAAAAGGTGAAATCCGTCATGTACCGGGACTGGTGCACATGGGACGACGATTACAACACCATCGTCCAGCAAATTCGTCAGCGCCTGGTTCAATTGGGATCAGGCACTGATTCATACACCGCCGTGTTGATGCAGGGCAGCGGCACCTTCTGCGTGGAAGCCACCGTCACCACCGCCATCCCCCAAGATGGGAAGCTGCTGGTGTTAGCCAACGGCGCTTATGGACGACGGATCGCCGAAATTGCCCGGCGGTGCGACATCGCTTGTGAGGTTCAGGACGGCGGTGAACTGGCACCGCCTGACCTGGGCCGTCTCGAAACGGCATTGCAGTCGGACAACAATATCACCCACGTGGCTGTGGTTCACTGTGAAACTACTACGGGAATGCTTAACCCAGTGGAGGTCATCGGCACTATCGTCAAGAACAGCGGGCGGCGGTTCATCGTGGATGCCATGAGCAGTTTCGGCGGCATTCCCATAGATTTAAAGAGATTGGGGGTGGATTATCTTGTCAGCGGCGCTAACAAATGCATCCAGGGGGTACCGGGTTTCGGATTCGTTATTGCCAGGCGACAGGTACTGGAAAAAACACAAGAGCAGGCCCGTTCCCTGAGCCTTGACCTTTACGACCAGTGGCGGACCATGGAAAATCACCATGGAAAGTGGCGCTTTACCTCTCCCACCCACGTGGTTCGCGCGTTTTTCGAGGCCCTTTGTGAACTGGAAGCTGAAGGGGGCGTAACATCCCGGTATTCAAGGTACTGCGAGAATCATCGAATCCTGGTGAAGGGCATGAAACGTCTAGGTTTTCAGCCATTGCTGGATAGTAAACTGCAGTCACCTATCATCACCGCCTTTTTAAGCCCCACACACCCCGCATGGAGCTTCAAACGTTTTTACAATGAATTGAAAGCGAGGGGATTTGTCATTTATCCGGGGAAAGTGACGGATCACGATACGTTTCGCATCGGCAATATCGGCGACATTCACAGTGGAGATATGCACCGCCTGATCGAAGCGGTTTCCGATTTACATCAATCCACCGGAAAAAATACAAGGTAAAATACATCAAAGCAGGCGCTTGCAGCGGCATGACATCGCAACTTCAGTATTAACGGACGTTGATGGGAAAGCCTTTTCTTTTCGCGCAACTATTAAGATTTAACCGTTTTCTAACTGACCGATAACACATTGCTAATTCACTCGTTTTAAATTGCACCATAATCAAAATGCCACCGTGAACGGTGGCTAAAAGTCGGCTATGGTAAATTCAAGGAGGATACGATGTTCGATGAAACAGTCAACACATTGGTGCTTTTAGCTTCCATTCTCTACATTATTATGAGTACTTACTTTACCTTCCATTGATTGCCGACACCACTGGATCAATGGGAAAAATGGAAGCTGATATGGAAAAAACTCCCCATTTGAACGACTTATCCAAAAAGTACATCCAGGCAATTCACCCGACAGCTCCACCATCTCCCCAGGCGGTTAATCTATTTAAACTGATTAACGTTCTTGGCATCAATACGGCTACCACGGATGGGCTGGCCCGAACCTTGCCGTTTACCCCGTCTGATACCACGGCAGGTGCTGAAAATGAGTACCAGACTGCGGTGGCAGGTGATCGGGAGACGGTGGACCTTGCCCGTGAGATCGAATATTCCCGCTATTTCAAAAACCTGAAGCAGCGAGCCTTAAGGGGGGACACACCCCGTTCCGCAGTCGTGGCACTGGAATCCTTTTTGGCGGAAAACGAAAACCGGATATGGGAAAACAGTTGGGTCCGTTTGCCCATCGAGGCCCTCAGCCCGTATGCCCGCTCCGTTTTCAGGGAAGACCTACGTGCCGATAAATGCGGCGCCGACAGCATCCAACGAAGCGATGCATGCCGGTTCTTCATCAATATGAATGGTGAGGAATATCTTCGTATTCCCATCAGCTACCTGCTGAAGCTGGCCCTGGCCGATGCTGTTGGCAGACAGCCCGTGCACGCCACCATCCGGGAAACCGGCCGATCAGCCATGGACCATTTTCTATCAGACAACACCTCGCCGGAAACGTACTCCTTCCATCCGGTTGTCGCGGATGAACAATCCGATATAGGAGAAAGTCTTTCCAGAGAAACAGCGTTTCGGTTTTTACTCTCTCAGTTGTTGATCCAATATGCCAACCGGCAGTTCGGTCTGATAGACAGCGGGCAGCAGGCCGTACTCTATTTTGCCCCCCACCCGCCGGTACGCCAGAAAAGACTCAACAATCTCATATCAGACAGCTTCTATCGCTCACTATTTATGAGCCCCTGTCTGTCCGGCTGGAATGACGGGGAAGCCAAGCATCACTACATGCACCTGTGTCATACAGTACTTTCCAGGAGCCAGCTCAATGCAGTGATCAAGCTCCGGGAAGCGGGAATCATCACCAATAACCTGGTCGTGCTGCCCAATATTTCCAATATCAGCCTGGCCAACAACGGCACCCATATCAGCCTGGGCAGCCGCAAACTCACCCGATTCATGAAAGATCCCGGATCTGGCTTCGGTCCTATGGAGGAGAAGAACTACGGTGATCTGGCCATCAAAATTGTGGAACATTTTCTACCGCTTTTTGTAGGCACCTATTCGGCGGCACCCTACCGGATCGACTTCATGGATTTTCATCCGGAGCAGGTACTTGGATTTTTACCCCACGAACTGGATTTCACCCACCTGAGAATGCTTTGGAGAAGATGGAAGAAAAAGGCCCACCTGAAGATTCTGGGCCGCAGCGTCACACCGTTTGGCCCGGAATGGGTGGATCGGAGCCTCTCCCGGTGCTTCGGCCTCAAGGGGGATTTTGTCCCGGATTTCAGGCTCATCGACTACCTGGTGGCACTGATGGCAACAGATGAAAGTCCCTCATTGGACGGCTGCCTGGGAAACGATATCAGGTTGAAAAAGGACCTTGGTGACATGGGTGTATTCGATCCCTGCATGCCGCTTTATATGTTGTACCGTGCCCGCTGTTTCCAAACAATGGGATTCACCGGTTTCGAAGGGCGCCATTATAGCCTCTTTGAGAACCTGACCCGGGATATGGGGAACGCTGCCAATCTTCAAATGCTGGTCACATCCCTGGCCTACAAGTACATCTTTACAGGACGCATCACCCATGCCGATATCCCCGACTACCCGTTCGTTGAAAGTGAGCGTCGCCAAATTTTTTTCGGGGCGGCAGTTGGTATTCCGACCTTTTATGTACGCACGGACACACCGAATCGGCTCCTTGCCCGTATGGTCAAAAACACCCGAAACACCCGAAACAGTCGCCGGTATACCGGCTATACACGGGTCCGTGCCACGGATTTTCAACAAACACTTTTGAATCAGTTGACGGACGATGCGCCGGAATTGGTCGAGCGAGGAAAGCTTAACCATATACTCCAAGATTTGAAAGTACGCATCAATGAGGATGGCAACCAGGCCGTTTCCCACCGGCTTACCCGCCGCATCTGCGAGGAAGCCGGGGCATCTTCACCCATGGCGTTGAACAGTGATGAGTTCAATGCCGCTGCGGAATCCTTTTACCGTGAGCGGCTGAAAAAAGAGCAGATGGAACAGGCCCTCGATTTGTGGTGTAAACAGGCCCGACAACTCGATGGCATGTCGACCTGGCGAAGTGGGTATTACAATCAGGCCCTGTTCTCCGTGTTGAAGGGCAAGGACGCCGCCGCCCTCATCTCCACACTGCGTTGTGCCGTCATTGCGGAAGACCTTCCGGTGCCGGCGCTTACACGGCTGATCCACCTCATGCTGTTGACCCTGAACCATATGAAACGGCAGTCGGAAGCCGATGGAGCGAAGGCATGACATCATTGACAGACCACCATGTTCCCCACCAATACGTCGACAGGGAGACCGCCCGGGTGACGACAGAGCGCCTGATCGCCGATCCCCTCATCAACCGCCTCTATTCACGTGCAAGGGAAAACGCCTCATTGCTGTTCAAAGCGGCCACGTCCAGGCGCATGTCCGCCATCCTCGGTTTTCTCAATTTCGACATGCCGCTGGCAGGCAACCGCCTGGGAAGTGTCAATAG
>DAOWNV010000175.1 GCA_030642405.1 Desulfosarcina sp. | reverse complement strand
TCCCTGAGCGCCTGGAACCAGAAATCATTCGAGTGGGTCAACCGACCCCATAGTAGGCTTGATTTCAGAAGTTTCTTCGATGGGTTAAAACAATTCCGCAACGAATTCGGCGGCCGGTTGTGGCTGGAGGTATTCCTCCTGTCAGGCATCAACGCCATGACCGAAGATGTTGAGAAAATCGCTACCCTGGCACGGGAACTGAGGCCGGAGCGCATTCATCTTAATACCATCGCCCGGCCGCCGGCCGAGGACTTTGCCGCCGCCGTACCCATGGCGAAGATGGAGGCGCTCGCCGGTTTGTTTGATCCGCCGGCTCGTATCGCTTCCGATTTCAGCGGGAAGTGCTCAACATTGATGAAGGCAAACGAAAAGACCATCCTCTCCATGCTGAAACGTCGGCCCTGCACCACGAAGCAGATCGAGGAGGCATTCGGCCTGCACATCAATGAGGTCTCTAAATACCTTGGCTTGCTCATGAAACATAATCAAGTGCATTCGGAACACAAAAAAACGGCGGTGTATTACCGGGCCACAGAGGAGTTCGGCTAAGATACTCATACCAGTCTCTGTCCATCATAACCAAGTATCTCATACTGTCAAATCATCCCATAGCCTTTCCTGACGCAAGCTCCCCCCATGGTAAATGCATCAATGTATTGCAACCTGACATTAAAAGTAACGGCGTTACATTAATGACTCGTGAAAATTAAATCGGAGGGGGCCCATGCCGAGAAGCCAACGCACCCCAGAAGAGATCGAAGCGATACGCAAGAATATCATGAAACGTGCGCTGGATCTTATCATCTCTGATGGGTACGCTGGATTCAGCATGCGAAAGCTGGCCAACCGTCTCGGATTCGCTGCCAAAACGATTTATAACTACTTCCACAACCAGGACGAACTATATCTCTGCCTGCTGACAGAAGGCTTCGAACGGCTTCACGCTGGTTTTGTGGCCGCCGTCGACACCCGGCAGGACCCTATGGACCAACTTGAGGCAGCCATCCGGGCTTATGTGGCGTTTGGTCTTGAACACGGAAATATCTACAGCCTCATGTTTACCTTGTATGTCCCCAAGTACAACGACTATATCGGCACGCCCATGGAACAAGTGGCCTATACTGAACTCACTTCAGCCCTCAAATGCGTGGACTTTTTTATGGATCGAATACGGGCGTGCCTGGGCGATGGAACCACCGCAGATGAAGATGAGATCCGAGTTGAAATGATCCAGATCTGGTCGCATATGCACGGTTACGTTGCCGGTATCAATAACTCCTTGCTGGACTACATGCATGACCATCCTATTGGGCTGAAAAACCGGATCACTGATCGGATTATAGACACCAGTCAACGAGAGTTGAAAGCCCTCAGGCAAAGATTGGCATTAAATGTGACACCGGAGCAAAAACCAGACTAAACGGGCGGAAAATAAGGAGGCCATGAATGAAACTCGGACACATTGCAGCTTGCATGGTGGTCGGATTGTTCCTGACTGCGGGACCAGGATTTTGTGCTGATCACAGCCAAGTCAAGAAAGTCGGTATGGATGAGTCCTCCCGCCGAAGGTTCGCAACGATATGGGCCTGTTTGTGGACCCTGGGATATGAAAAGAGCCTGTTTCATTCGCCGGTTCACCAGGAGAAACCGGCATTCGTTTTTTCGGCAATCCGTTGATAACGATACATATCGAAGAGGCCGGCTTCAACCGGCTGGTCTTTGAGATATTTCTGATAGTGCCAGTCGGACTCCGCCCAGAAGTTGGGGCTGCTCCTCTGGATGTTGTATTGCTTGGCAAAGTTGTAATAGTCGAGCTTGTTTTTAATCTTCAGATAGGCGTCGTTGTGGGCTTCGATCTGATCGATGGGCTCCTTTTGTCGGCATGCCGACCCGGTATCAATTGTCGGTCAGTACGATTTTGCGGATTGCTCCGGCCGGGAGATTGGCAAACTCGGGAACATTGGCGGCAGAGCGGCTGTCACTGAAACGAGATAAGCACACCGGGGGACTGTCCATCCCGTTTTCATCAATATGGGTCAGGAAAATTTCAGTAAATGCCGAGTTGACTTTAGAGGAAAACAGCAACCACTTCCCATTGGGAGAGAAGCTGTGCCAGGAATTGAACCGCGCGCGGTTGCAGTGCATCCTGCGGGGCTGGCCGCCGGCCGTCGGGATAATATAGAGTTCACTGTCAGGCTGGAGCATGATGCCGGATTTGCTTTGGGTGAAGACGATCCAGCGGCCGTTCGGCGAAAATCTCGCAAAATAGTTACTCATCCCGTTGTGGCTGGCCCCCTTCAGGGGTTCAGCAGTTCCGCCCCGGCCCTGATTGAACGGAATCCGGTAGAGATCGAACTGGATCGGGTACTTGCGGTTGAGCGCCTGGATGTCGGCATCTTCGATCCGGGTGCGGATGTTGGTGATGTCGTCATGATACTCATTTCGGGTCCGGGCTCGTGCAAACACGATATATTTTTCATCCCCGCTCCAGCTTGGATCGGTCTGTACGAATTCACGATCGTCGGCCCCGGGCAAACGATGAAATTGTTTCAGGTCAACGTCGTACCAGGCCAGCATACCGTAGGTCGGAAAAAACAGCTGGCAAAAGGCCGGATCATTGGTTAATGCGAAGTAGGATATCTCATTGACCGTACCGACCATGTAGTTTCCGCTGGGCGACATTTTGGCAAAGACGCCTCTGGTTTGCGGCAGCAGGTCCGGTTTCGGAAACTCCTTCCAGGTCATAAAATTATTTTCAGACAGTGCAATGGTCTTTCCAACCGGTGCAATGAAGTGGGCGCCACTGTCTCCCTTGTAATTCATCTCCATGCTGATTAGGCGGCCGTCTTTTGAAAACAGATGGCAACTTGCGCAGGTTGTCAGATTTTGCATCACCACGGCCGGCTTGCCATAGGATGCAATGTCTCCCAGGCGCCATTTCATCTGTCTGAGCGCACCCGGGCCGGTTTTAAACGGCAGCGGGACCTGGCGGTAAAAGATCGACGCGTCCACACGGTCTTTTGAAGTCGAAATACGGATACGGCCTTCGGATGTCAGCGCCTTCACCGGTGTATAGCGAATCCCGAAAACCACAACTTCGACAGGCTCGGCCACAGACCGGGCCTTGATGGCTTCCCAGGTCGCTTTGTCCGGTGTCCACTGCGGCCTGTCGGCAAGGGCATAAACAGGGTTTTTCGTATCGCCCCAACGAAACACAACAAGCCATTTGGTGGAAGCGGTGCGGCGGTCACTCCACCGGAATGTGGGGGCTGCGATCTCAGGAGGAAAAACAGCACCATCATAGGGATAGGTGATGGTCAGGTCCGTACCGGTTGGCGCCGGTCCCCTTGCAGTCACGAGCTTTTGCCATGTATACATGTACTCCGGCGGCAGCACCCCCGGCGCGCTACCTTGCTCACCTTGAACGTGATGGCCGGTTAAGGTGCATTGGTATAAGGCCGCCACTATAATTATAAAAAAAGAAATGACGCGTTTATTGGTTTTCATAGTCCCTATAGGATCAATCGTGAAATATCGTCGCCGGCCCCCCATTGACGGGACCGCCTGATGGAACGGATAAATTGCAAGTCGAAAGAAATTGAAAAAGAAAAAGGCCTCAGGCGGCCGCGGCCAGGATATGAGGCCGGCACCAATAAACCCCATCCCGGGTACTTTCGTCAAGGAAAAGTAGGGGGATAATATACAAGCATGGGCCCGGTAAAGCTTGCCGATTTCCGGTCGATCGTCTAATATCAGGTTACGATAAATCACTCAACGGCCGGTCCGGGTGTCCACCGGTACCGGGTTACTATAGTATCCGTCCGGAAAAGGATGATACCCTCTATGTGGAAGCGGGCTGAAATATAAAAAGTGTTGCCTCGACAAGCAAAAGTAACCATCGGAGCATATTGGAAAAATTTTTCTATCCGAAAATTAAATAACAAGGAGTGCGATTCAAATGAGAAAAACGATCATTCAAATACAAAAACCTCAAAGGTTAGCAATGATTTGCAGACGATGAGTCTTGATAAAGTCTACCAGAAACTCAAAGCCACTCCCAAAGGACTCTCATCGGCTGAAGTTGAGGCTCGGCTTTAACAGTATGGTTGCAACGAGCTAGTTGATAAAAAGGTAAATAACCGGGAACCCACATTCATGGAGGTAAGGCGCATGAACAAAATTAACGAAGCAAAGATGCTGAAAACCACAGCCCTCAGGCAAAAACCAGTCTAAACGGACGGAAAATAAGGAGAGAAATATGTTTAAGTTTAAAAGATCCTTTTCGTTATTCTTTTTAGTGTTGACTTTTTTATGGACCGTACATGCAAATGCAGAAGACAACTCTTGCAGGCTCATGGCACCAGAGCAAGATGATGTCTGGGTTATCGTCTATGATGCCGACGACGATGGAAACCGGAAGCAAATAATCTGGAAAGGCAAGATTGAAGCCGGCAAACAAATTACGGTTAACGCCACTGACGGTAATATTCGATATGATTATACACTTGATCCTGGTAGCCCCTATGGGGGGGATCTGTCCAGAGGGTGTCACGATCAGAAGATAATATTGGTGGAGTAACGATTGGATACAAATTTCGATGGGTACCCGTTTGGTTTCATTGGCATTTTTATGGTAAAAATGATCTTTCTAATCTTAAACAAAGGAGAAAACATTAGTGATTTAATTGTAATTGGGTTTGAGGATGAACACACTGCTTTTGAAATGCGTGCTGCACTGGCGAAACTGCAGAAAGAATACCTCATCGAAATGGAAGACGTGGTGGTAGTAACCAAGGACGAGAAAGAGAAAGTCAAACTCCACCAGGCCATGAACCTTACCGCGACCGGAGCGGTCGGCGGGAGCTTCTGGGGGCTGCTGATCGGGATGATCTTCCTGAACCCCTTGGTCGGTGCGGCGGTGGGTGCCGGTGCCGGGGCAATTTCGGGAAAGCTGTCGGATATCGGTATCGAGGATGGATTTATGAAAAAGCTGGGAGAGACTTTTAAACCCGGAACCTCAGCCTTGTTCGTCCTGACGCGTAAGGTAACCCCTGACAAAGTACTGGAAGGACTTCAGCAATTCAACGGTACGGTGATCCAGACCTCCTTGACCAAAGACAAGGAAGAGCATTTGCGCGCGGTTTTGTCTGAAGTTTAACCCAACCGCTTTCGCTAAGAAAATAGCATAAGGGTCTTGGCAAGAATAAAGTGAGGCATATGGAAGAAGGAATGCTTGGAGATCAGCAATCCGCAGAAGAGGCAATGGGTCCATGAACCAGAATACGAAGAAATTTTTAAGTGCCACGGCAACACCGCTTGCTTCCATCTTCGGGAGCGGATTCCTGGTGATCGTACCTATTTTAAACGGCGCCGTCGGCCCCTACTCGCTGATCGTCATGGCCGGGATATGCGGTCTGGCTTACGCGGTGGGATGTGTTATTCGTTATAATATTCGGCACACGGAACCATTGATGGAAACCGGCACGGCGCCGCCGCGCGCCGTGTTCCTGGAGCGGACATCCGATTTTGCGCTGGTATTGGCCTATGGTATTTCGGTCTGTTTTTACATCCGGATCCTTGCCGCTTTTCTGCTGGGCGGGCTGGGTATCGATACCGCCATGAACGAACATATTCTAACCGTCGTTTTGATCAGCACCATCGGTCTATTCGGCTACACCAGGGGGCTGGATATGCTGTTGAACCTGGAAAAAACGGCCCTTGGTATAACGCTTGTTATTATCGTCGGCGGAACGCTGATTGTTGTTCAGGGGTTTGAAACCTCCCGCTATCTGCAAGAAGAATATGACACGGAAACCCGTGTCCGTTCCTGCCGATGGTCTCAAATCATATCCACTGCCGTCTATCTGTTGTTCATCCTGCTGGCAATCCCCCTGATGCACTTTCTGGGAGAAAAGGTTGAGGATAACGCCCTCATCATGCTGGCCGGTAAGGCATCGGTCCTGCTTGCCGTCCCGTTGATTGCGGCAGCAGTTTTGAGCCAGTTCAGTGCCGCTGTTGCGGACACCATCGGCGGTGGTGGCAATACGGCCGAGGTCACCAAACAACACATAGATTCCAGGCACGCCTATCTACTCATCTGTGGGATCGGTGTCATCCTGGCTTTTTCCGAAACCCTTACGATTCTGACCTTAGCTTCCCGTGCTTTTGCGTTTTACTATACCC
>DAOWNV010000236.1 GCA_030642405.1 Desulfosarcina sp. | reverse complement strand
TGTAGTAATGATCTGCCCACCTTTAAAGTATGCGGGCAAGATCACCGCTCCGGAGGCATGGGTGATGGGCGTGGAGAGCAGGGCCTTGGGCTGGGCAAAGGGGTACAATTCTATGAAATGAATCGGGTTGAGTCCGGCACTTGTTGACTTATCTGAAGTCTTACCCTATAATTTTTTGCGTGGATCAATACTATAGGGTTAACTATTAAGAATTGAAAGTAAAATCGATTTCTCTTCGAATTTTGCTGCTTGTTTTTGCGGTTATGTCGCCAGTGGCTGCCCCAGGTGAGGTTTATGAGGCACTGAATCAGGTTCTGGTCACTGGGACGATAGATTGGAGCGAAGGAATCGTTCGGGTCATTGGTGTCGCTGCACCCGTAAAAAAAACCCCGAATGGATTGTCCGCATCTCCTTCGGAAATCCTTGATGCCGCATGGAGAATGGCGCAGTCCAATTTACTGGATACTACGAGTGCCATTCAGATCAATGCAGATACCCGCGTGGGCGACCGTATGGCCCATAGTGTTGCTTTTCGTGAGGGAATGGTGTCGCTTGCAAAAAACGCTTCGATCACGGGTCAAGAATACCTGTCCGACGGTACCCTTAAAATAACTTTGGTAATGAGTTTAACGGGCGGGTTTGCCCAGTTTGTGCTGCCCAAGGAAATACGTCAGGTAGAACCGGTGACAACAATGATGACCAAAAGCCCGAAGGGTGGTATATCATCAAGACTGAAGGAGAAATCCAGGGACGTTCGCTATTCCGGGCTTGTTATTGATGCTGCTGGGATTGATGTGAAACCATCTCTGGTGCCGGTGGTCGTCGACGAGTCGGGAGAGGTGGTTTACGGGCCTGCTTTTGTTAGCCGTGAATTTGCCGTATCCCGAGGAATGTGCAGTTTTGCGACCTCGTTGGAGAAGGCTCGCAACGATAAACAGGCGGGTGAAAACCCGTTGATTGTTAAAGCACTTCGAACCCCTTCAGGTAGAACAACAGACTTGGTGGTTTCGAATACAGATGCTGCACAGCTGCGAAGTTCAGTGGTTCACCTAAACTTTTTAAAAGCATGCCGGGTGATTATCGTTATGGATCAGAACCCGCATCCATAACCAGGGGATATCCGTCCCCCCAAAGATCCAGATCCATACAAGGAGTTATTATGGCCCAACATATCCGTTTAGCCGCCCTTGCTTTTTTTCTTATTCTTATCAATTCCTGTGGACCAGACACCATTTTTCTTCGTCCAGCCCTGGATACACCGGAGCAACACGTGAAAAATGGAAATAACCTGTTAGATCGTGGTAAAATTGATGCGGCCTATACCGAATTCGCTCGGGCAAAGAATTTGAATGCGGGCTATTTTCCTGCATATGTCGGTCTCGCCATGGTTCAGGGATGCCGGGGCAATATTGATGCAGGTTTGGACATCCTTAAGCAGGCCGAAGCCCAGGCCGTTACACCGGAAGAAAAAGAGGCTGTGGATAAGGGATATGAACGACTGAAAAAAATGCAGTAAGATAGAGACTGAAAACAACCAAGCCATATAGACAGGGAAGATTCCTTTTCTATATGGCTTTTTTATGGATTAGTAGCGGTAGTGATCAGGTTTATAAGGACCTTCTACTGAAATGCCCAGATAATCCGCCTGAACTTGGGTAAGCGTACTCAGTTTAACCCCCAATCGGGATAAATGCAGGCGAGCCACCTCTTCGTCCAGTTTTTTCGGCAGCGTATATACCTTTTTTTCATAGCCCCCCGAAGCCAACTCAATTTGCGCCAGACACTGATTGGTGAAACTGTTGCTCATGACAAAACTAGGATGACCGGTGGCGCATCCCAGGTTCACCAGGCGGCCTTCAGCCAATACGATGATCGACCGGCCGGATTCCATCTCCCATTTATCAACCTGAGGTTTGATGGGTATTTTTTTACATTTGTCATTTTTTTCCAGGTAGCTCATTTTGATTTCGTTATCAAAATGACCGATGTTGCAGATGATCGCTTCATTTTTCATTTGTTCCATGTGAACACCCGTGATTACCTGGTAACACCCGGTTGCCGTGACGAAAATATCCCCAATGGGCGCGGCATCTTCTATGGTGGTGACCTCGAATCCCTCCATTGCTGCCTGAAGCGCACAGATGGGATCGATCTCCGTCACCAGAACACGGGCACCATATCCGCGCACGGAGTGGGCGCACCCTTTCCCGACATCACCATACCCACAGACCACAACTATCTTTCCCGCCATCATGATGTCCGTAGCCCTTTTGATTCCATCAGCAAGGGACTCCCTGCACCCGTATAGGTTGTCAAACTTGGATTTGGTAACGGAATCGTTGACATTAAAGGCGGAAAAAAGCAGGTCACCGTTCTCGGCTAACTGATACAGCCGATGAACACCGGTTGTCGTTTCTTCTGAGACCCCTTTGATCTTGGCTGCGATACGCGTCCAAAAACCCGGATCTTTTTCGTAGCTGATTTTAAGACGTTCCATTAACAACCGCATATCATCGGAATCATAGGTTTTTTCCAGAATGGAGGGATCCTTTTCAACCGCCACGCCCTGGTGGATGAGCAGGGTAGCGTCTCCGCCGTCATCCACGATTAGATTCGGTCCACTGCCATCGGGCCAGATCAACGCCTGTTCGGTGCACCACCAATACTCTTCTAAAGTTTCCCCTTTCCAGGCGAAAACCGCTGCGGGTCCTTTCCGGGCGATGGCTGCAGCTGCATGATCCTGGGTGGAGAAAATATTGCAGGATGCCCAACGGATATCGGCACCGAGAATCTTCAATGTATCGATGAGCATGGCGGTTTGAATGGTCATGTGCAGACTGCCGGTAATCTTTAACCCTTTGAGCGGTTGCTCTGGGCCGTATTTCTCACGAACGGCCATCAATCCAGGCATTTCATTTTCAGCCAGTTGCATTTCCCTGTCTCCAAAATCAGCCTGGGACAAATCGGCGACTTTGTAAGGCAAGGACGGATCATATTCCATAGGCCCGACCATCGCCACAACGGTCTCAGATAGTGTCATAGTGGTTCCTCCATAAGGTTTAGGGGCCCAACTAAGGCCCCCTTTTTTTATTTTGACGACTTTCCTACAAAGATAGATGAAACTAATATAATTACTATTCTACTGATTACAAACCGGCCTTCTCCCTGAGCATATCCGCTTTATCGGTCTGTTCCCAGGTAAATTCAGGTTCGAGCCTTCCAAAGTGACCATAGGCGGAGGTCGCCCGATAGATGGGACGCAAGAGATCGAGATTTTCAATAATGGCAGCAGGGCGAAGGTCGAACACCTCTTTTACAATCGTTTCTAACCGCTCTTTGGGTACTACTCCGGTATTCATGAGGTCAATCATTACCGATACGGGTTCGGCCACTCCTATGGCATATGCAATCTGTACCTCGCATTTTTTGGCCAGTCCGGCAGCCACGATGTTCTTGGCCACATAACGCCCCATGTAGGAGGCGCTCCGGTCCACCTTTGATGGATCTTTGCCGGAAAAACAACCACCGCCGTGGCTTCCCTGGCCACCATAGGTATCGACAATGATTTTCCTTCCGGTAAGTCCGCAGTCCCCCATTGGGCCTCCCACGACAAAACGTCCTGTTGGATTGATTAAATAGCGGGTATCACCGTCGATCATTTCGGCTGGGATCACCTTTTTTATTACCTCTTCGATGATAGCTTCTCGAAGATTTTCATGGGTGACATCCGGTTTGTGCTGGCTTGAGACAACAATGGTGTCCACCCGTTTGGGGGCACCGTTGTGATACTCAATTGTAACCTGGGATTTGCCGTCAGGCCGAAGAAAGTCGATGGCTCCGTTTTTGCGCACTTGTGTAAGCCGCTGGGTCAATTTATGTGCATACATGATGGGCATAGGCATCAGTTCCGGTGTTTCATCTGATGAGAAACCGAACATCAGTCCCTGGTCGCCGGCTCCCTGATCCTTGAAAAGCCCCTCGCCTTCATTGACACCCTGGGCGATATCAGGGCTTTGGTGGTCGATACTGGTGATCACCGAGCAGGTTTGCCAATCAAAACCCATCTGAGAAGAGTGATAACCTATATCCTTGATGGTATCCCTTACAATCTGGGGAATGTCCACATAGCAATCTGTGGTAATTTCGCCGGCAATAAATGCCAAACCGGTAGTTACCATTGTTTCGCAGGCTACGCGACAGCATTTGTCCTGGGCCATAATGGCATCCAGGATAGAATCGGATATGGCGTCAGCCACTTTGTCCGGATGGCCTTCGGTCACCGATTCGGATGTAAACAAAAATTTGTCGGTCATTGGTCAACTCCTTTATTAATATCGATTGATGGAACCAGGGAGAGTCGGATGACATTACCTATTCACCAATTTGCAAATTGTGTCTCTAGCTTCTTCCAGGCTCAACCGGCCCATATTGATTACATTGTGATAAAGCTGCGGGCTTTCATAATCGCTTTTTCCCAACCGTTTGTACAGATTGGCTCGCCGCAGGTCCTCATTTTTCACTGTACGCGCCGCCTTTTTTTCGGACATGTCATAACGATCCATCATGAATTTGACGCGCTTCTCAAATTCTTCTAC
>DAOWNV010000088.1 GCA_030642405.1 Desulfosarcina sp. | reverse complement strand
GGTACCGGGGTGTTTAACAAAGATTGTTGCGCCAGTTCAAATGAAGGATCTTCATTGAGGGCTTTTTGGAACGCTTCCCGGGCTTGATCATACTGCTCCTGATCCATGAGATCCAGACCCGTGCCAAAGAGAATCATGGCGGCCAGGCTTTTGGTTTGAATTTTATGAAATTCGACCGGCACCGTGTTACAATCCTTCCCTAAATCCTCAATGATTTGGCAGGCGATCTGCTTTTCCAAAGTAAAAAATGTAATCAATTCCCCTTGGGCGCCCTGGGTACCGACAGTAGTCATATCATCCGCATCCATCAGGGTCGATGCTATCTGCAGGCTATCTTCTTCAAGATCGGCAAGACTACCGGTACTCACAAGCTTGGCTTTAAGCAGCTTACCGACCTTGGGTGCGGTTTCGGCAGTTACCGTCCCGGATGTGCCAAACTGCATCTCCTGTAGCAGCGCCTGTAACTGGACCCGTTCCACCAACTGCAGGTCGGGAACCTGTGACAAGTCGTGAATCAACAAAGCGGTTATGCCTTTTCCCAAAGGCCCAATTTTCTCAGATCCCAGATTGGTAAACGCACCAACGGCCACCGTATTGTCATCCGCCGGCAAACGAGTCAAAACGGCCTCATTGGCCACAGCAGTCTTGGCTGAATCGCGGGCCTCTTCAAGAAGCAATAGGGTGAGGTTTTTTCGAATTCTCATGGCGTTTTCACTTTTTGGATCCATCTTGACGTATTGCCGCCACTGAGAAATGGCGGCGGTCCGCTCTCCTTGTTTCAGGTAAATCAGTCCCAGGTAATAGGGTGCGGCATAATTTTCAGGAAATAGGGTCTCGGCCAATTCAAGGTTCTTTTTGGCTTGCCCTAGCTCACCTTGTTCGTACTGATCGACTCCCAGCCGAACTAAATTTTCCTTTTCTTGGGCGGATAGCGCTACGGTTTCTCCGGCCGGTGCCGAAGCGCTCCAGCAGGTGGCACCCATACACGGAAACACCACCATACAATAAATCAATACACCGACAATACTTCTAAATGTCTTTTGTTTTCGATTAAGAAAACGATTCATGGTATTCTCCTTTTCCTTGATTTTGACAAAAAATCATCTGGGGATGAGCATCCGGCAATTGGCCGCGTTTCCCAATTCGCGATAATGGCGTCTATGACAAGGTTTTTTTAGACACTCATTTAAGTCACAGCAAAAATCATGCTTGTGTTACAATATTTTTTCGTTTGTGTTTATGCATTGTAATAACAATGAAATAGATACATTCCTTTATTGCTCGTACCACGTTGTGGTATTTAAAAAGATTCTTATTATGGAAAGTTTTCCATAGTTTGTGACCAAAATATCAGGGGACGGGATAAAAATGAAATAATCCGACGGCATGCCGGGTGCGACGGGGATATTTACGCGGATGGTTGTCTGACAACAGGAAGTATTTCACCCCAACCAGTTACCGAGCCCATCTCTCCCAAATCTGCAAACGGATAGAAATGATTTTTCTTTTCGTGGACCGTGGTATGGTGAATGGTTTTCAGTTTAAATGGTAATGGACGGACAAGGTAAAACGGATCCTCGGCGCTTCACACAAGCCCGGTCCAGCGCCACAATAACAGGGATGATACAATTAGATGTACAGGACGCGTTGGAAAGGACCTGCTCTTTGCCGGTCAATTCGTGGTGGTAAACGCCGTAGACGATGTGTCGCATCGACCCGGGCATCGGCCGGATTTGAAATCAACACCTTAGCGCGGATCGGGCAGTAACATGGGATCGCATTCCACTACGGGTAAACAAAAATGGCGGGGAAAATCCCCGCCATTTTCATCTCTTTGGACTGGCTACAGGGTTCAGCCATGCACCTCTTCCTTGACGCCGACGGCCATTTTATAAAGGACGGTCAGCACCAGGGCGCCGACGGCATAGACACCGAGCGTAATGCCGATCTCCGGCATGGTGGGGGCGTACTCGTTGACCTCATGCATCGGGTTGGGCACAAACCCGCCGGAGATCATGCCCAGGCCCTTGTCGATCCAGGTGCCCATGATAATCACGATGCAGGCGATCATCAGGGAGGTCTCGTTCTTTCGGGTGGCCGGCGTAACGGTCAACACGATGCCTGTGGCCATGAGGATCATGGATCCCCACATCCAGGGTACCAAGGCGCCGTGGCCGTGCAGCCCCACGAACAGGTAATTGAGATGGGTGGTGTGACCGGGGATCTGGCTGTAAAAGGCCACGAACACCTCACACAGCAAGAAAAAGACGTTGATGGTAATGGCGTAGGCCACGGTCTTGGCCAGGGACTGGATCTGCTCCTTACCCGGATCGAAGTTGGTGAAGCGCCGGATGAACAGACAAAGCAGGATCAACAGGGCCGGTCCGGCGGCAAAGGCCGACGCCAGGAACCGGGGGGCCAGGATGGCGGTGAGCCAGAAGTGACGTCCCGGCAAACCGCAGTACAGGAAGGCGGTGACCGTATGAATACTCACCGCCCAGGGGATGGAGATATAAATCAACGGCTTGAGCCAACGCTGGTAATGGACACCGTTTCGCTCGGCCTCCAGCACGTTCCACCCGATCACCAGGTTGAGAAACAGATACCCGTTGAGCACGATGGCGTCGTAGAACAGCACGCTGTTGGTAGTCGGATACAGCAAAACATTGAGCGCCCGCATGGGCTGCCCCAGGTCGACCATAATGAAAAGCAGGCACATGACGATGGCGGCAATGGCAAGGAACTCCCCCAAAATGGTGATCTTACCGTAGGCCTTGTAGTCATGCAGATAGTAGGGCAGCACCACCATCACCCCTCCGGCGGCCACACCGACCAGGTAGGTGAAGTTGGCGATGTAAAATCCCCAGGAGACGTCCCGGCTCATGCCGGTAATACCGAGACCGAACTTGAGTTGCATCAGGTAGAGCCCGAAGCCGGCACCGATAACACCCAACAGGACGACCAGCCATCCCCAGTACCATTTATTTCCTTTTACGGCTAATTCAAGCATGCTCACCTCACACGATGTAGTAGACGGACGGCTCTGTTCCCAGGGTCTGTTTCCGCCTGATGGTGTAGTTTTCCTTCAACAGTTCCCGAACCTCCGAGTGCTCATCGTACAGATCGCCAAAGGCGATGGCACCCTTGGAAGCCTCCACACAGGCAGGCATTTTACCGACGGCCAGCCGTTCTGCGCAGAAATTGCATTTTTCAACCACACCCTTCATGCGGGTGGGAAATTCCTTGTTATTTTCTTCGATAAAGGGGTGCGGATCCCTGAAATTGAAGCTCCTGGCACCGAAGGGGCAGGCGGCCATGCAAAAACGGCAGCCGATGCAGCGGTGAAAGTCCATCAGGACAATCCCGTCACTTTCGCGCTTGAAGGTCGCCTTGGTGGGGCAGGCTTGAACGCATGGCGGGTTTTCGCAGTGGTTGCAGAGGAGCAAAAACGGTCGATGCGCCACCTTCTCGTTAAGGAAGTTGTTGGTTTTATCGGTAAACGCATTATGGTAATGCGTTTCCCAGATCCACTTGATTTCATGGTTCTTGTTTTCGATGGCCGTGGGAATATTGTGAATCTTGTTACAGGCCTCGACGATGGGCTCCAAGGCTTCGGCCGTTTGAAGCTTGCGGGTATCGATGACCATGGCCCATTGTTTGGCCGTCAGCGCATCCTCCCCGGTGGCCACGTGGTAACCGGGCCCCTCACCGCCTCCTGCGGCGAAAGCATTGAGCATGGGTTTTGCCCCAAGACCCAGCGCGGAAACGCCGGCTATCTGAAGAAAGCGTCTTCTGCTGTTTTTCATTCCTTATTCTCCTTTTGGATTATCGATGTGGCAATCCCAGCAATAGGGCCTGACAGAGGCGTAATCGTGACATCGGTCACAAAATTTCTCCTTGTTGGAATGGCAGTCCAGACATGTGTTCGAAAGACTCATGTTAAACTGCCGGCCATCCGGGTTGACGAACATGCGTTCCCCCCCCCTGACCACATTATGCCGCCACACATCGAGCAATTGCATGTGCTCGGCGGTCATAAACTCCTTGGACATGACACATGTTTTTGCGGCTTTGGCTTTCTCCGTTAGTTCCAACTCCGGTGCGGGAGCCGCTTTTCCCAGGTTAAACCAGAAAGGAAAAGTGATAACGACGATAAAAATGGCCAATCCTGCGAGAATTTTGTTTTTATCCTTCATCAGTTACTCCTCCATTCCCGGCAGCGGCTCTCCGCGCAGGTCGGTTTTTCTGTCCTTTTCGCCGGGCATGATCAGGGCGTTGGCCACCAGTTCGGTAACACCCGTCACATCCACCTCCGGCACCCAGTACTCCATGGATGCGGGCAGTGCAGCACGATCAATGGCGCACACACAGGCAAGCATGTTCACGCCATGCGTTTCATGAACATGCCTGACGGCATTGGCTCTCGGAAAACCGCCGGCCATTCGAAGCTCCATGTTTTCTCCGGCGTTAAGACCAGCACCGCTGCCGCAGCAAAATGTCTGTTCACGAATGGTGTTGGCCGGCATTTCATAATAGTGATTGGCCACATTCTGGATTACATACCGAGGTTCGTCCAGCAGACCCATTCCCCTGGCAGGGTTGCAGGAGTCGTGGAAGGTGATGATTTGATTGTCGTTGCGGCCTGGGTCCAGTTCAAGCTTGTCGTGTCTGATCAGGTCAGCTGTAAATTCTGTAATGTGGACCACTTTTGTGGAAACAGCATTTTCAAACTTGGTGCCCGTAATAGGATTAACCGGCTCTTCAAGGAAATCAGCAGGGCCGTTCATGGTGTCCATATACTGGGAAATGACACGCCACATGTGGCCGCATTCACCGCCCAGGATCCACTTGACACCCAGTCGCCTGGCTTCGGCGTACATTTTGGAATTAAGCCGCTTCATGGTTTCGTGGGAAGTGAAAAAACCAAAGTTACCGCCCTCCGAGGCGTAGGTACTCCAGGTGACTTTGAGACCGTATTTCTCTTCAAGATAGTGAAAGAGCAGCATGTAGCCCATACAGGTATATGTACCCGGATCGGCAAACACGTCACCAGAGGGGGTAATAAAAAGGATGTCGGCATCCTTTTCCATGTATGCAGGGTTTACCAGAACCCCGGTGACCTCTTCAATATCCTCAACGAAAAAATCCAACATGTCCTTGAAGGCGTGGGGCTGGATGCCCAAGTGGTTGCCCGTCCTGTAACAGTTTGCAACCGGGGTGGCAATCCAGTCGATATTCAAACCCAAAAGGTTGAGCAGTTCACGAGCCATGATGGTGATCTCGGCAGTGTCGATGCCATATGGGCAAAAAACCGAACATCGGCGGCATTCGGTACATTGGAACATGTAGTACCACCACTCCTTGAGTACATCCAGGCTCATGGGGCGGGCACCGCCCAGTTTTCCCAAAATTTTCCCGGCTGTGGTAAAATCGTTGCGATAAACACTCCGCAGTAATTCTGCCCGCACCACCGGCATATTTTTTGGATCGCCGGTACCGATAAAAAAGTGGCACTTGTCGGCACAGGCACCGCAACGAACACAAATGTCCATGAACACCTTAAAGGAACGAAACTTCTCAAGCCGTTCCTTAAAACCTTCGTGAATGATCTGTTGCCAGTTTTCCGGCAGCTTCCAATCTTCATCCAGGGGATTCCAGGCCCGTGCATTGGGAAGCCCCAGTGTTTCAACACTTTTGGGGTTGGACGCATAGCAATACATCCCTTTGCGAATATCCACGGGTGTGTCCATCCAGCCGGCGCCGGACGGACGATGATCTATTTTTGACAATAGCTCATCGGGTGTGATCAACTCATCTGCCATTATCTGCTCCTTTTTGCTTACGCCTTTTCTTCCGGCATTTTAACGACCGGCAGGCCGACTTCGATCATTTTTTCTCTGAAATCGTCTTCATATTCTTCGTAGGTGTGAACCTTGACCGGATGGTTCCAGGGGTTCACGTGCCGAACCTGTCGGGTGTTCCCCGTCATATTCCGGGTGGGGCTCAAAAAGACACCGCCCATGTGCATCAGTTTGCTGAACGGAAAGTAGGCCAAAAGAACGCTGACCATGAACATGTGGGCAAAAAACAGATAGCTCACACCATCCGGGATGGTTGGCCGGAAGGTCACAAGTCCCATGGTCAACTCTTTGATAGCAACAATATCCACTTTAGTTAAATAGCGCATAAAGATGCCGGAAATGGCGATAGCTATGATTAGAAACAAGGGGAAGAAGTCGTTTACAAGGGAGATGTAACGAACCTGAGGAATAAACACCCTGCGAAGGAAAAGGTAAATAGCCGCCGCCACCAAAACAAGACCGGACATGTAAACCCCTGGCAACCCAGCCTGAACCGCATCGTAAAGGATTTCAATACGCATGAAGCTGTCTACCTTCTCCAGTATGGTAACGAAAAAGGGAACTGGTTCGGTAAAAAACCTGAGATGCCTCACAACTACGGTAAAAAAGGCGTAGTGGAAGGCCAATGCCCCCACCCAAAGGAAAATCTCCAGTTGGTGGGTCATTTTTGTGCCTCCATGCAGTTTCATTTTCGTGTTACGGAAAAGAGACCGGAAGCATACAATCTCCAGAAACATACGAACAACCACCCCGAATGTGGTCGAAGGGTTGTCGATCTTGGCCTGCTTGAACCCAGGCAGGGACGGCTGCTGGCCACAGGTAGTCGTGATTCTGAACGGTACCGCCGAGCGGGACCAGCCCATCACTCGCCGAATAAAACCGGCGACAAACAGGGCGACCGCCAGATAGGGCACAAGTATTCCGAAGACCATTTGCACGCCGGCCCCCAGCTGTGTACCCACATAGGCGATCAGGAACAGCACGATAACCGCTATGAGGCTAACCATGTAATTTTTATTCATCGAACTGCACCTCACTCCTTGGCGCCTGGCAGACTTGAATATTCTGCAACCTTCGACCACACCGCTCCGGTGTCAAAAAAAACACCATTGTCGGTAAGAAGAACATTGCAGCAACCTCATAAGCCGCTGCCGGATGCCTGAATCAAAAAATTAGTAGGGATGTTTCAGAAACCGGGCCCGTCTGCCTCGGTTTCAACCATTAATCCTGCTCGCTTCAATGAACCGAAAAACTGTTTTCTGGATTCTGTGGCCTTGAGCTCAAATACTTTTTCCCGGCAAGCCACATAGATGTCGAAAGCAGCCAACGCCATCTCATCGATCTTCACATCCATGTCACGAAAGTCTCCGGCCCCGGCTCTGCCGTTATCCGGCAAATGCTGCCGAATAATCTGTTTCAGTGAAAAAACAAAGCGTGTTGCTTGAGATGGGGACATGGGCTGAACGGCTCTAATCCGCAAAATCGGATCAAGGGCTTTTGCCATTACCTCCGGTGCTGATCCATTTTCCAGAGCATCCAGCAGTGCGCCAAGGCTCCGATAAGTGGTGTCCCCTACCGGATTGGCAAATGGATCCTTCTGGCCTTTTAAAAACCTCGCCGTATCGGCAGGATAGGAGTCAACCGTAACTTTGAACCAGCTTTTTAAAATCTCCTTTTTTTTCGCTGCCAACGATTTTGCTCTACGCATCTGCGATTTCCCCCAAGGGCACCCGTTTCAAGACAACGGAAGCCGAACGATAACATCAATTCTCCGGTCAAATTGTAACGTTGGATTAATTGTGAAATGGCCTGAATTCAGCCGATTTCAAGCAGGAACCTATAGTCAAATAACCATATCCTGTCAAGGACAAATAAGTCCCTGCCGTACTGGCTCACATGAACTCAACGATAGGCTTTTTTCCATGGAGACCGTCGGGTCTCCCGCAAATCGGCCAAGGCAAGGTACAAGGTCCCTACTGCCAACTCGGCACAATGAAAATGGTCTTCCGGAAGCGTTTCCAGAATATTCGCAACCTGTTCCGGTGAAATTTCCCATGCGTTCTCGACGGTTTTGCCCTCTACCAGCGTAATAATGGCGTTACAGCAGGCATTGGTGTTTATACAACCATTGATATCGTATGATAGATTCGAGATAGTCTCTCCTGCAAGATTTAAAAAAAATTCAACAGTGTCACCGCAATCACCTGTTTTTTTCCCATATCCGTCCGGTTTTTCAAACCGTTCCCGGTTGTCGGTGCGAAAAGCCATTTCCAAAAATGTAAGAGAGTGATCCTGCCAAAAATCAGAAGTTTCCTTTTGAGCATCCATTACAATAACGTCTCCTTGGAATTTTATGATAATGTCTAATCAATAAATTCTCCAATTACACTATGCTTGCGCTTGATTTGATGGATATGGCGATCATAATTTTTCATTTTAATTATTGATCGTGTAATCAGATAGGAACCAAGAATAATCAAACAAAAATTGAGCACACCAAGCGGAATAAGAAAATGTAAAACATGAAAAACATCATAATATTTAGAGGTAGCTATCAGTAAGCTTATAACCGACAATGGCAAAGCTAAAACAGCAATACCTGTCCTCATAACAGCTAAAGATGTACGTTTTTCCGCTAAAATAAGTTGCACTTCATTAATTGCTATTGAGTCAATATTGTTTTTATCGTTAGTCAATCCATATTCCCTTCCATGGTTACCTGTCATCCCCCATTCCTCAGGATTATTAATTTTAAAACTCTTTACGCAATTCCTGTTGAACTGCATTAAGAATTTTTTTCTTGCCTGGGAATTTATGTTTAGCTTTTCTTTCAACTAGTTTGCCATCGACCCAAACGGAAAATTCTCCTATCTTACCCCCTGAATCAATTTCAACTTCGATTCCGGATTCATTCTTAATAAAAGCCGCCACACGAACGGCAAACAAACGATTGTGAATTCAAATTTTACAATATCGTATGATTACTTTTTTCATGGTTCTCCTGTTCTAAATAAATAAGACATAAAACTGATTGAGTCTTAAATTTTTCCTGGAACATAATCGCGGTGCTCAACAAAGTCAACGCCGCTTTTCCTGTCGGGGCAGCCACTGTCCTGGCAAAAAAAACTTGACTTTTTTACGAGCATAAATTACATGTAAAGTAATACAAGTGCTTCATAAATTATATGTAAAACAATACAAGTGCTTCTAAAAAGCGCTCTTTACCTGGGATGAGTAGTTGTAATGAATCCTCGTAAAAAGCTCTTCTCTTAGATAAAGATTCGTACCTTGCCTGGATCTTTAAATCAGGTTTTTACCATGCAAATTTAACCGCATGTTTTATTGAGGGTCTAACCAATGG
>DAOWNV010000232.1 GCA_030642405.1 Desulfosarcina sp. | reverse complement strand
TCAGCATGAAAAAGGCCGCTAAGATAAAAAATATCCAGTGGCCATAAATGCGAAGGACATCGGTAAAGGCGATCTTGTCCATGTTTGCATAGGGGCCCACCTTCAATGTTTTCAGGCAGTCGTGAACCGGCTGGTAATTCATAGGAATGGTCCATCCGACACAACCGGATTCCAGGGTTTCCCGGCAATCCATAGGATACTCCAAAAGGGCCACGGCTACCTTTTCTGCCAAGTTATAGGTGGTGTGGCGTACCTTGGCCATGGGCCAATTCGGGTACTCCCGAGTGGTGCACAGATAAGAAAGGGCAGGCGTTGTAGGGTAAATTTGTGGAAATACATAATAGTCATTCAGATTGATTAAACCTTTGGCACTGAGTTCTTCCAGTATATTGGTGCGTACCGTTCCCACATCGACCTGTCCATCTCGGACTGCATATACGACATGTGCGTGGGTGTGCCCGAAAAGCAGCTCTTTGCAATCTATGGATGGAATGACCCCTTTTTCCTTGAGTTCCCGGCGAGCCATGAGCCAGCCACCCAGGGAAGAGTCTGAAACTGCCATTAACCTCTTATTTTTGAGGTCGTTGAGTGTACGAATATCTTTTCGGTCACTTCGACTAAAAATAACGCCGCCGTAGTGTGTATAGACATTGTTGAGATGTCGTTCTTTCATTGTAGCAATCCGATTGGCCTGATACCAATGTTCCATCCCCACATACATGGCGGAATTGGCGAGAATAAAATCAACTTCGCCGGACTGCACACTGGGATAAACTTGATCATGGGCAAGTGGAACAATGAAAAAGTGGTGATCCGAAATTCGGCTTGTTAAATAGTCGGCGGTGGGCGACCAGTAGTGAAGGCATTCCTGTGATCCTCGAACGGCGAGCACACCAATACTTACCGGTGTCCTTTCAGCCCATGACAAATTCCTGGTAAGACCGTTTGCAAGCATTACCAGGCAGAAAAGGAAACAATAGACTATGCTCTTTCCGCTTTTCATTTTATCAAGGAATTGCATCATACACCGGTTGATGATGGAGGCCAATTCAGAAAGCACATTACATATCTTCTTCTAACATACCTTCGCCATCAATTTCAAGGAACCAGTTATCCACCGACGATCCCAAACTTATTGGTAAAGGCCGGCTTGACGATTTCCGCGACTTTCTCAGGTTCGGCAAAGTGATCCGGATTTATTACCATATCGAATTCATAGGAAAGTGCATCTTTGTTAAGCCTTTGGCAATAGCTTGAACCGACCCCGGTCCTATGGTACTATTTGCACGTCAATATATTGCTTTCGGCCGCCATCCCCATTTAATTCCAACGATGGGGCAAAAAAGAAACGAAAAATAGACTTTTTTCAATTGTTCCCAGGTAGCCCTTATGATTGCCGAACAAAGCCACAAAGAACTACTGGCCGGCCAGCGTTTAATGGCTGGTTTCGACGGCTATGAATTTAACGATGATCTGAGGTTTCTCATTGGTAACCTGAAGGTAGGGGGTTTGATCCTTTTTTCGCGGAATTTGGGGACTCCCGAGGAGATTCAGCAACTCTGCAGCGATTGCCAAGCGTATGCCTCAGATCAGGGGACGCCGCCGTTGTTTATATCCATTGACCAAGAGGGGGGGCAAGTGGCTAGGCTCAAACCTCCGTTTACACAGTTTCCTGGAAACCCGGCCATGAAAAACAGGGCGGATGCCGAGTATTTTGCACGGGTAACGGCCACAGAACTGAAACAGGTCGGCATCAATATGAACATGGCTCCAGTGCTGGATGTCGCGCCTGAAGGAGTGAACAGCATCATGGCCGACCGTGCCTTTGGCGGTGATCCGAAGTGGGTGTCAAAACTGGCAATGGTGGTAATCAATACGTTCCAAAAAAATGGAGTCATGGCGGTTGGAAAACACTTTCCTGGGATTGGCAGGACTGTCCTCGACAGCCATTTGGTTTTACCGGACTTGGATATTGACGAAAAGGAATTGACTGAATTCGATCTGATTCCGTTTCAAGTGGCAATAAAAGGAAATGTGGCTGGATTGATGCTTTCTCATATTCGATATACCGGTATCGATCCAGTGTGGCCGGCCAGTCTGAGCCCTGACGTTACTACCCGCCTGTTGCGGGAAAAAATGGACTATCATGGTGTTGTAATTACAGATGACCTGGATATGGGGGCCATTAAACCCCGGTACGAGATAAGGACAGCGGTTCGGCAGATTCTTGCCGCCGATGTGGATATCGCTCTCATCTGCCATAAAGGGCCGGATATTAAAACAGTATGGAAATGTATTCAAAAAGAGCTTTCCACGGACGCCCAACGTCTCCAAATGGGCCAACGATCGTTGAAACGCATTTTACAATTGAAGCAGGATTATTTAGCGGACTGATTTTTTTGCAGAAAAGCAGGGGAGACACGATTGAAGATGGTATCCCCGTTAATTGGCTTGGCAGGCCAGGAGGGATTCGAACCCCCAACACCCGGATTTGGAGTCCGGTGCTCTACCAATTAGAGCTACTGGCCTATGAGTAAAAATTCTTATACAACAATTGGTGGAAAAAGTCTTGTTTAAAATGACTAACAAATAAGATTTTAACTGTTCGTTACAACGGCCATTGACTTCCCCAAAGGTGTGTGTTCAACTGTCTAAACTATGGATCTTAAAACTAGTTGCCCCCAAAAAATACTGACAGCAGAAAACGCCATCTCCAAAATAAAAATTGGAAGCCGGGTATTCATTGGAACCGGTTGCGGGGAACCCCAGCATTTGGTTCATGCTATGGTGAAAAGCAAGTTTTTGTACGATATTCTGATTTATCAGATGTTGTCCCACACTTTGTCCAAATATATTGACCAAGACAACTTTTTGAATCGTTTCTCACTGAAACTTTTTTTTATCAGCAGGGATATGCGCAAGGCGGCTTTTGAAGGGAAGATTGATTATATCCCTGCATATCTTTCCCAGATACCAAGTTTGTTTTACAGCAAACAAATCGGTTTGGATTTCGCTTTGATTCAGGTAAGTCCCCCAGACAGGTATGGATATTGCAGTCTGGGCGTTTCCGTGGACATCACGCGGGCAGGTCTTGTTAATGCGAAAACAGTGATTGCACAAGTGAACCCCAAAATGCCGGTCACTCGTGGTGACAGCAACGTGCACATTGATGAGATCGACTTTGTTGTGGAACACGAAGAACCCATTGTCAATTATCTTCCGGCAGTCAAACGGGATAATGTTGTGGCGCAACGAATCGGACATTACGTGGCGCAACTGATCGAAGACGGGGCGACTATTCAGGTGGGATTCGGCACATTACCGGATGTCATTTTGCAGTCCCTGATAAAAAAGCGGAATCTTGGGGTTCATACGCAGGTAATTACCGACGGTTTCTTGCCGTTGTTGAAAAACAAGGTGATTACCTGCAAGAAAAAGAACCATATTCCCGGCCGGGTCGTGGCGTCGTTATGCATGGGTACTGAGCCATTGTATGCGTATGTGAACGAAAACCCCATGTTTTATTTTCGATCTTCCGAATACGTGAACGATCCCAATGTTATTGCCATGAACGACAATCTCGTCTCCATCAGTTCGGCGTTGGAAGTGGACCTGACAGGTCAGATTTGTTCCGACTCGGTGGGGTATATGTTTTACAGTGGTATTGGAGATCAGGTCGATTTTCTCAGGGGAAGCGCAATGTCCAAAGGCGGGTTCTCCATTATCGCCCTACCGTCTACAGCACAAAACGGGAACGTTTCGCGGATCGTGCCTAATTTAAGCGAGGGGGCGGGGGTGGCGACCACGAGAGGGGATGTGGGTTTTGTCGTTACGGAATACGGTGTGGCTACGTTAAAAAGCAAAAGCATCTATCAACGCGTAACAGAGATAGCACAGATCGCCCATCCCAAGTTCAGGGATGAACTGATCAAATCGGCAAAAAAGTACCACTACATTTTTGCCGGCCAGATCCCACCCGCACAAGATGACCTGATCTTTCTCGAAGATTATAAAACCAGTTACCGGCTGAAAAACAACAAGACAATCCAATTTCGTCCCATCATGCCATCGGACGAAATCAGTTCCCGTAATTTTTTCTATTCGTTACAGGAAAAGAGAGTCTACAATCGCTATTTTTCCAAGCATAAAGTCCTCGGGCGAAAGGCTCTTCAGGATCAGTTGGCCAGTGTTGATTATCGTCAAAAAATGGTTCTCATCGGTCTTGTCATGCGTGGCGACCACCAGGAGATCGTTGCATTGGGCTCCTACGCTCAGGAGGGGGATTTGCAACTGGCTGAAGTGGCCTTTGTGGTTCGGGATGATTTTCACAATATGGGTATCGCCTCTTTTTTAATGGATCGGTTGGAAAACATCGCCAAAGAGAATGGTTTTATGGGATTTACCGCTACCGTACTTGATGAGAACGAGGCCATGGCAAACGTTTTTAAAAAGAAATATCCTGATTTGAAAACTGTCCGACAAGAAGATGGCGTTAGCCACGTTACCATGGGATTCGACAATTCCTGATAGGAAAATTCACAATTCTAAGGATTGGGTTGTCGGTTCTGCCCTGTTTCACGACGATGTCTTAAATCCTTTCGTCCTTCTCCAGGTCAATACACAGTTCCTGCTTGGATGCGGCCTTAAAGACATATCATAAATTGCTCACGGGCTTATTATTTATTTCCGGTGCAGCTGCCGACAGCCTTTGGGAGCAGGGCTGTTGACGATGCATCGATGCAAAGAATACTGG
>DAOWNV010000187.1 GCA_030642405.1 Desulfosarcina sp. | reverse complement strand
TTTCATCGAACTGTATCTTTAGCTGGTGGTTTAATTGTTACGGGAATACCGGCTACCATCCAGATCACCCGATCGCAGGCTTTAGCTATAGCCTGGTTGGTCCACCCGGAAAGATCCCGGTACAAACGGGCCAGCTTGTTTTCAGGCACAATTCCGGCACCAACTTCGTTTGAAACCAGTATGATCGCATGGGGAGCGTTATTTACAGCCTCCGCCAAGCCGTCAATTCGCTTTCGAATCTCCTCCACATTCCGGGTTTCCATGAGCAAATTGTTAAGCCAAAGAGTCAGGCAATCCACCAGTATGACATCTGCCGCCGGGCTGTGATCGGTGACGGCACCCGCCACGTTGACTGGGATTTCAAGGGTGTCCCAGGTATTTTCGCGTTCAAGGCGGTGTCGATCCACCCGGTTTTGCATCTCCTTGTCCTGGGGGACGCATGTGGCCACAAAAATGCGGCGGTCGCCCATGGTTTCGGCCAAAAGCAACGCATGGCTGCTCTTTCCGCTGCGGCAGCCGCCGATGACAAGTATCTTTTCCTTTGTTTTCACGGTATTAATACTAATTTGCATATTTTTTGAATGTCTACATGGTTTCTGACATGATCAGCCAGCAGATTGTATTGCTCATTTTTTGCTGCAAGACCACCGGTCGAGGGGACATCGATACCTGTTAAACCGACACTTTCGAGCCAGAGGGAGACGAGCTTCGGGGTATCAAAAAGGCCGTGCATATATGTTCCCAATACCCTGTGATTTCGTGCCACGCACCCATCGGTGTCTTTGATGGCCGCACCGTTTCTTTCCTGAACATTTAAAAGCGGTTCTCCTCCTGTCAATCGGGTTTGTCCCATATGGATCTCATAACCGGTTCCATTGTTGCCATCCCATGAAAACCTGCTCAACGTCGTCGTTTTTGGTGCCTGAAGAATAGTTTCTACCGGCAACAGATCCAACCCGAGAGTCACTCCCGGTTTGCCTTCCAGACCTTCCGGATCATTAACGGATTTCCCCATCATCTGATAACCACCACAGATGCCGGTAATATGGCCGCCGTTTTTCAGATAGTCTTCAATTCGGGATTGCCAGCCGGTGATTTTAAGCCATTTCAGATCAGATCGAGTATTTTTTGAACCGGGAATAATAATCGCTGCGAATCCGGAAAGATCCTGCGGCGTTTCCACAAAGTGAATGGCGATTCCCGGGACGGCCGACAGCGGGTCGAAATCGGTGAAGTTGGAGATATGAGGAATACGGATCACGCCGATAGCAGGCTCACCGCCAAAATCCACTGAAACGGTTTGTGGTTTTTCTATCACTACCGAATCCTCGGGGTCGATGCGGATATGATCGTACCAGGGCACCACACCGAAGACGGGCAGTCCGGTTTTCTCCTCGATCCACCGTATACCGTCTTCAAAGAGCCGCTCATCACCACGAAAGCGGTTTATGATGAATCCGGCCACACGATCTTTGTAATGTTGTGGAATACATTCCAACGTACCCACCAACTGGGCGAAGATGCCGCCCCTGTGGATGTCCCCCACTATGATGACAGGCGCATCGGCGGCCTGGGCCATGGAGAAGTTGACGATATCATGGTCCATGAGGTTTACCTCAGCACAGGAACCGGCGCCTTCAATGACAACCAAGTCGTATTTGCTGCGAAGGCGTTCAAGGGCTTTCCTGGCCGTTTTTACAAGGATTGTCTTTTTCTCATGATAATCCATGGCTGTCTGATTACCGATGGATTCGCCCATAAGGACGACCTGGGAGCCCACATCACTAGTGGGCTTAAGCAAAATGGGGTTCATATCCACGTGGGGGACAATACCGGCAGCTTCCGCCTGAACGATTTGAGCACGACCCATTTCAAGACCTTCCGGGGTCACTCCGGAATTGTTGGACATGTTCTGAGCCTTGTATGGCGCGACACGCAGGCCAAGGTCTGCAAAAATCCGGCACAAGGCAGCAGCCAGAACGCTTTTCCCTACGTCCGAGCCGGTGCCGAAGACTGCAAGGCAGGGAGCGAGTCTATGTTTTTTTTTTTCATTCATGATTTTTTTGGAACCCTGATATTCCTACTTCTCTATTCCAACCCTGGCCATTACACCAGCTTCATAGTAATGCTTTACCTCCATCATCTCCGTTACCAGGTCGGCCCTTTCGATAACCTTTGGGTCGGCACCCCTGCCGGTGATGACCAACTCGACACTTTCCGGTTTTTCCGACATGATAGACAGGATCTCCTCCACTGGAAAAAGGCCGCACATGGCCGCTACATTGCCTTCTTCCATTATGACAACGTTGTAATCCCCTGAATTCAGAGCTTTGCGAATGGCCTGCAAACCTTTTTTTGCAGCATATGCATCCTCCGGTGTAGGTTTCCCTTTGACAAAATGTCCCAACCCGAACTGCTCAACGGTGACTTGTTTACCAAATTGGGACAGAGCTTTGATTTCACTGTAATCGCCGGATTTCATAAACTGCGCAATGTAAACCTTGAGTCCTGAACCGACGGCTCGCAAGGTCAGTCCCAATGCCGCCGTTGTTTTTCCTTTCCCGTTACCTGTGTAAACTTGAATGTAACCCTTTTTCAGTGTCACCTTTTTCTCCTTAATTGATATTTTCGCACAGCTGCATTGTGCTCCTTGACAGTGGTAGAAAATTGATGGGTCCCATTTTTTTTAGAAACAAAAAAGAGATAGTCTGTTTTGGCGGGATATAAAGCCGCCTTAATAGCCAGCGCCCCCGGGCTGGAAATGGGCCCTGGAGGAAGCCCTTTGATTTTATAGGTATTGTAAGGCGTGTAGGTTTCAAGATGTTTTCGTTTGATGTTTCCGTTAAAATCGGGAATTCCATAGATTACCGTGGGATCCGTCTCCAGTCGCATCCCTTTTCTCAGACGATTGTGAAAAACCGATGAAATCAGCGGGCGTTCCTCTTGAGCGGCTGTCTCTTTCTCAATGATGGAAGCAAGGGTAACTACCTCGTGCCGGGTCATCTTTAATGCTGTTGCTCTTTTTTCCCACTCAGGTTTGAAAGCAGCTTGAAACTGTTTGACCATGGCGGCGATGATCGCAAAGCTGTCCAACCCTTTGGGAAAATAGTATGTGTCAGGAAAGAGATACCCTTCCAGGGTTTGGGCTTTGATTCCCAACATCTCGGCTGTTTGAGGGTCTCGGGTGGCGTCGAGAAATTGTTTTTCCGATTCCAGGCCGGCTTGCCCAACGGCTTTAGCGATTTGGACCAGATTGAATCCTTCGGGTATGGTGAGTCGGTAAAGGTGAACCCTGCCCCGTACCATTTGGCCCATTATTTCCCTGGGGGTCATTGCTGTGGAAAGAAAATACTCACCGGCTTTTAGTTTTTTGTCTATTTTATCGATTCTGGCCAAGATGGAGAAATACAAAACATTTGAAATCAAACCTTCCTGCTCTAACGCTATTGCGGTTTTTTTCACTCCCTGGCCCGGAGAAACCGTAAATAATTTATCCTCGGTGTTGATTTTATCCTCAGTGTTGATTTTTAAGGGGCGATCCGCCCAGGACATAAGATTTATGTAAATGCCTCCAATTGTGCAGATCCCTGCAAAAATCAGGAAGACTATGACCCATCCAAGTTTCTTGAGCATCTTGACGCCTTAAAACATATGTCGATTTTTCTGATTTTTTGTCCCTCTTATAAAGCGCACAGCATAAGGCATGTGCTTGACAATTGTCAAAGAAGAACTTGTTATTTTGTTTACACAGCGATACATCTATTTGCGAAAATATGGTCGAACTTGATATAAAGATTTTTTAGGAGATGAATTCCTATGCGTAAGAGTTGCCCTGAAAAAGAAATGTACCATGGTTTCGAACAAGGCCCCATTCGGCCTCCCAGCGAAGCGAGCAGCCTATTGATTCGTGTGACGCGCAACTGTCCATGGAATAATTGTGCTTTTTGCCCGGTATATAAAGGAACCCGGTTTTCCGTTCGGCCTGAATCCCACGTGATAGAGGACATTGAAATTCTATACACATACGTCTCTTTGTTTCAACAGTTAGCAGACGATTCCGGACGAATTTACCGCAATGATATCGAAGAGAAAATGCAGGGGCTATCTTCTCACGAGCAGCAGGCTTTTGCCTCCGCACTAAATTGGTATGCCGGCGGTATGTCCTCTATTTTTCTTCAGGATGCAAATAGCCTTGTGGTAAAACCGGAACAATTGATCCGGATTTTACGTCATCTCAAATTACGGTTTCCCTGGACGGATCGGATTACCTCCTATGCCCGATCCCATACCGTTGCACGGATCAGCGACGCCCACCTGCTGCAGATGCGTGAAACCGGGTTGAATCGGATTCACATCGGCCTTGAGTCAGGTTCAGACGACGTTCTTAAAAAGATCCACAAAGGAGTGGACAAGAAAACACAGATCAAAGCCGGAAAAAAGGTTAAAAGAGCCGGTATGGAATTGTCGGAATATGTGATGCCCGGCCTGGGTGGGAAAGACCTGTCAGAAGAAAACGCTAAAGAAACTGCCGATGCATTGAATCAGATTGACCCCGATTTTATTCGATTGCGCACCCTGGCCATTCCCAATAATATCCCTTTGGCTGAAGAACAACGATCAGGTCGATTTGTAAAACTAAACGATGTGGAAATGGTTCAGGAACTGCGTCTGTTTATCGAAAACCTTGAGGGGATTTCCAGTATGGTAACAAGTGACCATATTTTAAACCTTTTTGAGGAGGTTAATGGGCAGCTTCCTGATGCCAAGCCTGATATGCTGAAAGTGTTAGATCGTTTTTTGTCCCTACCGGTCGAGGATCAGTGCCGATTTCAGGTGGGACGGCGCATGGGGATTTTTACGCGTCTTTCAGAGATGGAAAGTTCAAAACGGTGCGCTAAAGTGGACGATTTTTGTGATCAGCACGGAATCGGTCCTGAAAACGTAAACGATGCGATAGATGAGATGATGAAACGCTTTATATGAGACCATCATGGGCCTTTCATACGGTAGACCCTTAGTCAATACTTCTCGAACATTTCTCCCAGACCGGATGCCCTGTAGACCCGATGTCTAACCACGGCGGACATCAGATCCACCTGGGGCCCCACCAGAGTGAATCGGTTACGGGATCGGGTAATTGCGGTGTATACTAATTCACGGGTGAGCAATGGGCTCATGTGATCGGGGAAAGCCAGAACCGTGTGGTCGAATTCGGACCCCTGCGCTTTGTGAACGGTCATGGCGTAGACGCTTTCCACATGGTTGAGTCGGGACGGCAGGACTTTCTTTAATGATCCGTCGGGAAGGGGGAATACCACTTTCAACCTGTTTTTTGCAGCATCCGTTTTGCTGTTTACCGGCAGAAGAATGCCGGTATCGCCATTCATTAATCCCAGACTATAGTCGTTGCGGGTGACCATGACCGGCCGGCCCACATACCAGCCATCCGTGGCCTGGATAAGATCTTCCCGAAAGAGGATGTCGGCCACTTTCCGGTTGAGACGCTCTACCCCCCAATTGCCTTTACGCAGAGCCGATAATAACCGAAAACAATTGAAATCATGTAAGATTTCATGAAACCAGTGGTCCTCTTCCCAAGTTTCGGGGCGACCTTCACTGATTCGTTTCAGATATGTCCGGTATCCCACACTCTTTCCTTCTTTTTTTTTATCGACCAAAGGATCTGTATTCCCATCCAGGATCAATGGGGCAAAGTCCTTATTTTCGGGATCGCTGATTTCCAATCGGATAATGTCGTTAAACCCCTGATCCCAGACCATTTCCACACCTGACGGGTCGCCGGCATTGACCGCTTGGGCCAGTGTGCCGATTCCGCTGTGCTCTCCGAAACGGTGACTT
>DAOWNV010000169.1 GCA_030642405.1 Desulfosarcina sp. | reverse complement strand
TATCAGCTGCAATTGTGTTTCTCGGCTTTCTTTCCCAAGAGATAAAATCGTTAATAAGTCATTATCTACAAAACCGATAAGAGTGGATTTGCCATCAACTTCCACTTGTATGGCATCCCGCCGTACGGTAATGGAATCCAACGTCTCTCCTGAAACTTTGTAAATCCCTTTGCGTAACAGGTTAACCAAATGCGTCCGTATTTTATAAAAGGCTGAACTTTTCTTCAGTTTATCCAAAACAAGACTATATGTAAGAAGCTGTTGCAGAAAAGCTGCCGGCCCCATGTTGTCATAATCGTTTAAGATAGCGACTGTTGCGTCGTCATGCAGTTGTTTATTTTCCCCCAGCTCCTGATGAACCAGGTTTAACGCCTTTTCTTTCAACTTGCTCAAATGGCTGTTTTTGGAAGAATAAATGCCCATGGATAAAAATCCCCTCCCCTTCATTTTTTGTCTCCATCGTGTATGGCTTTCTATACAGACACAAATCAGCGCATCCGGCATATCAAAAAAGCAACCGTCGTCACCTATACCTATCGGTTGTGCTTGGAAATTCTTTATCTTTGTTCTCTTTTTTATTATAGTAATTCAGTCAGACCTTTGAATCAGCATACAGCTTTATTACCCTCTAATTTTTAAGGAAAAACGTATGAAGAAATGCATGTTGACCCTTCTGTTGGTCCTTTGTATGGTCGGACCTGTAGCGGCCCAGGGAGGACTGGTTAGTATGAAAAGCAATCACGATGTGATGGTTACCGCTAACCGTTTGGAAAGTGCCTTGAAGGAAAAAGGAATCACCATATTTGCACGGATCGACCATGCCGCCGGTGCACGGAAAATCAGAAAAGAGCTTAAACCTACCTTGTTGATCATCTTCGGAACCCCTGCCATGGGAACTCCGCTGATTCAGAACAGCCGAACCATGGGAATCGATCTCCCCCTCAAAGCGTTGATTTGGGAGGATCGAGCCGGTCAGGTTTGGCTCACTTACAATGCCCCCAGGTACCTGACCCAACGCCACGGAATTACGGAAATGGCAGACCTGGTTAAAAAAATGGAAGAGGCGTTGTCCAATTTTGGTGCGGCGGCCACACTGCCATGACGGCAATTGGATTCAGGTCCATCACCGGCATGGATCTGTCCATTCTCACAATGATTGTACCAGTATTTCTGATTGCCGTGGGCACTGCCTACTGCAATCATATCCTATCCGAATACCGCTTTCAGGTCGAAGCAATCGCCCTTTTGAATAACCGCTGGATACCGAAGCCCTTGAAGCAAAGATCGGTGAGATTGAAAAGACGATGCAACACACAAAGTAACCGCGTCGGGAAAAAATCGGCCGGGTATCATTGAAGCGATTCCCGGCCGGCAGTCTCCAATGATCCGTAGAGCTTATTCACCACCTTGTTGAATGTAGGAAACGACGATATCACCGATTTCACTGGTTGTTTTTCCCATTTTTCCAACGGAAAGATTTTTCACGTCGTTGGCAACCACCTTTTTGACGGCCGATTCGATCCGACGGGCAGTCGCATCCTCGTTCAAATGATCGAGCATTAGTTGTGCTGCACCAATACAGGCCAATGGATTGATCACATTTTTTCCGGTATATTTGGGTGCCGATCCTCCGATAGGTTCAAACATGGATACACCGTTGGGGTTAATGTTACCGCCGGCTGCAATCCCTAACCCGCCTTGTATAATTGCACCGATGTCCGTGATAATATCACCAAACATGTTGTCCGTCACAATCACATCAAACCACTCGGGATTTTTTATCATCCACATACTGGTTGCATCAACGTGAGCATAATCGGTTTCAACTTCCGGATACTCTTTGGCAATTTCATGAAAAACCCGTTCCCAAAGATCGAATGCATAAGTCAGCACATTGGTCTTCCCGCAAAGGGTCAGTTTTTTCCTTTTGTTTCTGCGCCGGCAATAGTCGAAAGCGTAGCGCAGGCATCGTTCCACACCATCCCGGGTACTGATGGACTCTTGCACGGCAACTTCATGCGGGGTCCCTTTTCTTAAAAACCCTCCCCCACCCGTGTACAGGCCTTCCGTATTCTCACGAACGACCACAAAGTCAATATCCTCTGGTCCTTTGTCTTTCAACGGGGTGTCTACACCGGGGTAAAGGATGACCGGCCTGAGGTTGATATACTGGTCCAGTTGAAATCGCAATTCCAGCAAAAGCCCCTTTTCAAGTACGCCCGGTTTAACGTCCGGATGACCGATGGCCCCGAGCAGGATGGAATCGAATTCCTGCAACTCGTCAACAATGCCGGTCGGCAAAATTTCGCCGGTTTTCAGGTAACGATCGCCCCCCAGATCATAAGGGGTCATTTCAAGTTGAATGGATTCTTTTTCTGCGGCGGTATTCAACGCCTTGACCGCTTCGGCGACAACCTCCGGGCCGGTACCATCGCCAGGGATCAAAGCAATTTTATATGATTTAACCATTTTCAGTCTCCTGTTTGATAGGTCTACAACTTTTGTTTAGCCTTATAAACATACCTGTCGGAACGATAATACATGTGCGTGATGGCCATAGGTATGTCTTTGTCAGCGTAATAAACATTTTGAACGAAAAAGAGAGGAAAGCCGAAATCAACATCCAAAATTCCGGCAAGATCCATGTCAGCGATGCATGCATGAACGGTTTGTTCCATTGACTTCAGTTTGATTTTACATACTTTTTGAAAAGTATCGACAAAGGGACCTTTTTCAATCTCGCAGGTTGGGATTTGGGCCAGTAATCGGCTTGGGCCATAGGTTACGTAATAGGAGATGGGTACATCATTTAGTTCCCTGACACGTTTGATACGCTCCACCATCTCTTCAGGGTCAAGGCCGAGCAGTTCACGAACGGGTGTCGGACAGGGGACGACCTGTCTTTCAAGCAATCTGGCAGTGATACCTAATTTTTGTCCAACCGCCGTATCTACCCAGGTTCTGAAATCACCAGTGATTTCGATCTCGACCCAATCTTTTTTCGGCTCGGCCACCAGGGCACGCATCCCCCTTTTGGGAATGACATATCCTTCCCTGGAAAGTTGATCGATGGCACGACGAATAGTGATATTGCTGACATTGAAGGCCTCTTCCAACTCTCTTGCCGAAGGAATGGTGTTTCCAGGGCTATAGGTTGCGGATTCTCGTTTTAATGGTTTCCGCAATCTGAACAAAAAGGGGTATGGATTGGACGTGCGTCATCTGATTGATTATCTTTAAATCACCGTTGCATGGTAAAACTAATTGTCTATCATTTAAATAATAACCTTTACCTTGAAACAATAACCCTTACCTTGCTTTTATGTTGGTATACAAACATACGATGTATGAGGTATTGATGTCAAGACGGAATTTTCCATGAAATTTATCAGAAATTCGCTATATGTTGCAGGCATTGCCTTGCTGGTATTCGTTGCTCTGGGTAATGTTGGGAAAGTATCGGCACCCACCGACATTCGTGAGCGCCTCGTCAACGACCGCATCTGTAAGTTATGCGATCTCAGTGGTATCGATCTATCGGATCTGGATCTGGCCGGTAGTGATTTCACTGGTATTGTGGCAGATGAAACCAATTTTACAAATGCAGTGCTGGAGGGTGCGAACTTTACCAACGCCGACCTCCGGTACGCTCTTTTTCAAAATGCCGTGCTGGAAGGAGCCACCTGGGCAAATGGGCAGGTGTGTGCACAGGGTTCCATCGGTCGCTGCATGACGCCTGATACCAACGTCTTGGTTGCATCCAACCAATGCCTGAGCTGCAATCTGAAGGCCGCGACGTTGTCTTCGCTTGACTTAGCAAACGCTTTACTGAGTTACTCAGATCTGACACGGGCCGATCTTTCCCATGCCGACTTGAGCGGAGCGAACCTCAAAAGAACCAACTTGACCCGAGCGGTGGCGAGAAACACCGACTTTCGCAAAAGCCATCTTCTTGAAGCGGATCTAACAGAGGCGGATCTTACCGGCTCCGATTTTTCCAAGGCATATATGCGAAAAGCGCTGATGACCAGTGTAAAACTATTCAATGCAATATTGGAAAAAACAGATCTGCAACAGGCCATTTTACATGAGGCCGACCTGACCGGGACACGTTTCTCCGGTGCCGACCTCTCCGGTGCCAGCCTTAAAATGGCGAATTTGAGTGATACAGACTTTACCGGGGCCAACCTGGAAGGGGCAAATTTTGTTGGAGCCACTGTCAACGAAACAACTTTTGCCAAAGCCTATATGGTGGGTGCCATATGGGTCAATGGGAAGAAATGCGGTGCTGGATCCATAGGCCGATGTGTACAATAGCAAAGGCCACATTAAAATGAGCTTCAACAAAATGTACAAGTTAAAAACTTCGTTTGGCTATGATTGTAAATTTTATTAATTACCAATCCTTAGTGCAGCAAGATCAGCAGGTAGAGGGGGAAATTCGCCGGCGCTTTCTTTTTGGCATATTTTAGTGTGCTTATCGAGCTGTAACTCCAGTAACCGATGTGCGGTTGGTTGCTGTCATCCATGGCCAACTCGAATTGCTCAGGACGTTGACCATAGGGCAAGGTGTCGACGGTATCGATTTGCCAGGTGCCTCCCAGTGGAGATGCGTAAAGCAGTTTACCGAATTTGGGTCCGCCGCCGTGGGTGTAGGCAATGCGAGGCTGGCCGGAATCGGTCACAGCAATGGATGATTGATAACCAGCATGGAAATAGTCATCGACATCGGAAAAATGCCAGGAGGAGCCATCGTAATGGGCGTAGCTCAGCCCCAAATCACTGTAGCTGATGTGGGGATGGTTTTGGGCATCCAGGGCGATAGAACATCCTTCGGGGCTGGAGGTCGGGCTGTCTACGAGGGTTTCGAACTGCCAGGCGGAACCATTGTGATAGGCATAGATGAGATCGTTGGCGAAGGGATCGTCGAAACATACGTGCGGATGATCGGCACTGTCCAGCGCCAAGCCCAGTTTCGGGAAGCGGCTGCCATTTTCGAGCGTGAACAGGGTGCTATGTTGCCAATTACTTCCATCATGATACACATAGTTGATTTTGTCGCTGCCCATCGCGTTGTAGACGTAGTGCGGATGCCCCGAATGATCCAGGCCGAACGAAAACTCATCAACCCCGATGGAGAAGATGCTGCCGACGACCTCTTCCGTGTGCCAGGTCGCGCCATCAAACCTGGCGTACATGATGGCGCGGTCGTGTGGCGAGTGGTAACCGATGTGTGGATTGTCGTCTGAGTCCAGGGCAAGGGCGGTGACAAAAGTATAGGTGAAATTGTCCTCGATGGTCTCGAAATACCAGGTGGAGCCGTCGTTCCAGGTGTGTATCAGTTCACCATTGGTACTGTAGCTGATGTGTGGCAAGCTCGCGCTATCCATTGCCAAAGATGGATTGGCGCCAGCACTGGTATCGACAGTTTCGGTATGCCAGGTTGCAGCCTGGATTCCACCAATCTCCACGAAAGTTCCGAGTATGAGCACGGCAAGCAGTGCGACGAAAAATATTCGTTTTATGAAGGTAGAGTACATGATTGTGACCTCCTGATTATGTTTGTATCTCCACCACTCGATCCAATCCAGCCAGATCGGGGTGGAGTAACAGCAGGTGGCACGACGCCACCGGCGTAGAGATCCTGATGGTTCCGTTTTTACTCGCAGGCCTCGTAGAAGTCCCAGTATTTATCGAAATCACGGCTGGAGTGCAAGGCGCGCAAACGCAGCACGGTTTCGGTTCCTTCGAGCATCCACTTGGTGCCTGTCACCTCCAAACAATCTTTTACCAGGTGCCGGCATGCCCCCTCGATGGCCCCTGTAGCGATGGGGAACACTTAGGAACGGTAACGATCATCCGGAAAAATTTTTCACGCTTGCCTTCAAATCACTTTCGATTTCAAAATGGAAAAAAGGGCGGACCTGTCAGTTTAGCTGAATGCTATCTCAGAAACAACCAGCATATAATTGACTTGGTAAAATGGATAACTGACCGTTTTAAGCGGTTTTCAGGTCGTCGCAAAATAGCCGCACCAACTGTATATAGCCAGAATTATTGTATGTCAATATATATGCTTCAACAGTTATCGGTCAATGCTTCGATGGCAATTTCTTTGGTAAAATAATGAACATTGCCCAAGGTTTTTCGATTGGCGATAATCGGAGTGGCACGCAACACTGTTTGCATAGAAAGATCAAGTGGAATATGGAATATCTTGTACTCACCTTTTATTTTTCGTAAAAAACCAAAATAGTCTTCAACATGCTCGAAAACATCTATGGCCATAACAATATCAAAAAAATTATTGTCATCGAACAATGATTTCAAATGAAATGGGCGCAGATACTCTCATCTCCCAAGTTTCAAAATGACCGTTAATGATGACATATAATAAGAAATCAGAG
>DAOWNV010000233.1 GCA_030642405.1 Desulfosarcina sp. | reverse complement strand
GTCATCGTTAATTCCTCTTCCGGACTTTCCGCGTGGGGCCTATTTTCTGTTGCTTGTAATTGGTGTTCCTTTAGCGGGACCATTCGTTGATAGAGCTTCGTAGCTACAATGGCAACGGTTGTCGATCCGATCGTAGCCAGGAGTGTGGTCGGCAGGATCATTGCCGGGTCCGTACTTCCGGCCGCAGCACGTAGCGCGATGACTCCGGTGGGAAGCAGCGTTACGCTGGACGTATTGATGGCCAGAAACAGGGCCATGGCGTTGGTGGCCGTTCCCGGTTGTGGGTTGAGTCGCTCCAGCTCTTGCATGGCTTTTATGCCGAAAGGTGTTGCGGCGTTTCCCAACCCCAGGGCATTGGCCGAAAGGTTGAGGATCATGGCCCCCATGGCGGGGTGGTCGGCCGGTACTTCCGGAAAAAGCCGCACCATTAACGGACGGATGAGCCGAGCCAGAATGGTGAGCATTCCTCCGGCTTCAGCGACTTTCATCAAGCCCAGAAAAAGGGTCATCACACCGACCAAGCCTATGGCCAATTCTACCGCACCGGTGGCTGATTCAACCATGGCCGTAGAAAGGGCTGCCATGGGAGAGGGGTGATCCACGGTCGGCGGCAATCCGGCAAGCTGGTTCCAGCCGGCAAAAAGCACTGCGGTAAGGACGATGACCAGAAAGATTCGGTTCACGTCGCCGAGCCTGTCTTTTCTCCTTCCGGAGCGCATTTCAGAAGAATTCGTGCATCCACGATACTCAGCCCTTCGTGATTGACAATTACCGGGTTCAGGTCCATTTCATGGATTTGCGGATAGGATTCGATAATTTCCGAGCAGGTCAACAACAGGTTGACCAGCGCTTTCTTGTCATAAGGCGCCTCGCCGCGAATACCGTCCAGGATGGGATGGGATTGTGTCTCGCTGATCATATGCTTTGCAGATAGTCTGGTAATAGGTAGTACACGAAAGGAAACATCTTTGATGATTTCCACCAGTATACCACCTAAACCATACATGATCACCGGTCCGAACTGGTCGTCTATTTTGGTTCCGATGATCACTTCAACGCCTTTTACTGCCATTGGGGAGACGAGTACGCCTTCAATTTCAGCTTCCGCACGGTAAGCTTTCGCATTGGTGATGATTTCCTTAAAAGCTTTTCTTACCTGTTCCTTGCCCTGCAGGTTTAGCAGGACGCCTTTGGCATCGCTTTTGTGAAGAATATCCGGCGAAGCAATTTTAAGGACCACTTTGCCGCCTATTCGGGCGGCGGCATCCAAGGCCTCCGCTGCAGTTTTTGCCAAAAGATCCGTAGGAACGGCAACACCATGCAGCTTGAGAAGCTGTTTAGCCTCCGACTCCAGCAGAGAGGACCTTTTCTGCTGCAATGCAGCGTTTATGATTTGTTGACCTTCCGGTTTGGCTTTGACGCCTTCCTTTAAAACAAAATTGCTCACGGCATGGTAGCTTTTCAGATATCTCCCGTATTGGGCCAATACGCCGATGCACTTGCAGGCCACATCCAGACTGCCGTACACAGGTATGTCGTAGTAGCGTAACAGGTCCAGGCTGTGGGGCTTTTCCGAATTATACAGGCTATGGACAACTATGGCTTTCTTTTTTTCTTTCACCATCTTTCCCATTTGGTGGGCGGCATCCTCTTCTATCCAAGCGAGGCTTTCGGCAAAGCGGATTCCATAGCCGCCAAACAGGCCCACGATAAGCAGTCCTCCTATGTTCGGATCTTTAAGGAGGGTGCGGGCGCAGTCGGCAAAGATCGCCGGATTGTCGTCGGTGCCGCCTGCCACGTCTATCGGGTTTCTTACAGCTGCACCACTCGGGAGGATCGACCGCAGCTTCTCCTGGGTTCCTCGCTCCAACTCGGGGATTTCGACGCCAAGGTCGGTAAGGGTGTCAGCTGCGATGGTGGCGTGTCCCCCACCGTCCGCCAGGATGGCGATTTTGTTGTTTTTGATTGGGGGCAGGCTGGACAGGGTCTCTGCTGCTGGAAAAAGCTCGTCCGAATTTTCGATGACGACAATTCCAGCCCGCTGAAAAGCGCCCATCGCCACGCGTGACATGCCGGCCAGGGCACCGGTATGGGAGCCTGCGGATTGTTTTCCGGTGGCGGAACGTCCGCTTTTCAACAGGATGATGGGTTTTTTTTTGGTTGTTTTATAAGCCTGCTGGAGGAACTTACGTCCGTCACGCATGCCTTCCACATACATTAAAATGGCACGGGTATCTGAATCCTGTGTGAAAAACTCCAGGTATTCGTGAAAGCGAATGTCGGCCTCGTTGCCTACACCCACGTAATAAGTAAATCCCTTACGACTTTTCAGTTTGGCTTCGGTGATCAGGGTCAGGGCCATGTTGCCGCTTTGGGTTAACAAGGCGATGTCCCCTTTGGGGGAACCTTTTAATCCCATCAGGTTTAGGTTTTCCTTCAGGTTGATCATTCCGGAGGTGTTTGGGCCGATCAGGCGAATCGTGTTGCGACCTGCCACATCCAGGATTTCTTTCTCCAGGGTTTTACCTTCTACACCGGTTTCGCCGAATCCCGTGGCGAGAATGACGGCTCCTTTGACTCCTTTTTTTCCGCAATCCTCAAGAATGGCTGGAACGGTCTTTGCCGGTGTGGCCACAAGAGCGACATCCACCTCTCCAGGGATTTCGGCAACGGCGGGATAGCATTTCAACCCCATGATTCTCGTCTCTTTAGGATTGACCGGGTAGATGGCTCCCTCGTAACCCTCGTCCAAAAGGGCCCGAATGGTCTGATATCCGCGTTTTGTGGGCACTTTTGTTGCGCCTACTATTGCAACGGAGCGGGCATTCAAAATGGGTTCCAAATCCATGACTATTCCTTTTTTCGCGATTCAAATGCTTCCAGGGAAGCCTGTCGTTCTTTGGTGGATACACAAGCCAGGCAGGCTTCCACCTCGAAATCCATCAGTGCTTCCAAACTGGTTTCTCCCAGCGCCAGGTTCAAGCCTTTTTTAATCATTTTCAGTGAGAAGGCCGAATTAGCTGCAATTTTGGCCGCCATTTCCATGGTCGTTTCCATGAGGCTCGCCTGAGGCACGGCCCTGTTCACCAACCCGATTCGCTCAGCCTCTTTGCCGTCGATATATTCTCCGGTAAAAAGCATTTCGCGGGCCTTTCCCGGTCCAATTAGATTTTGTACAAGCCGGAAAGCACCGCCCGTGACAGACGAAGTGACTTTGGCTTCGGGACTTCCGATTTTGGCTTCTTTTGCAGCGATGCGGATATCACAGGCCAGTGCCAGTTCGTACCCCGATCCGATCGCGTAGCCGTTGATGGCGGCAATGATCGGTTTCTCGTAGCGGATGATCATCCGGGTTACTTCCTGAAGAGAACCCAGGTAGTCCCGGTATGCTTCTATGGACCGTGTTTTGGACTCTTTAAGGTCGGCTCCGGTGGAAAAGGCTCGCCCCTTTCCGGTGATCACGACCACCTTGATACCATCGTCTGTTCGGGCGTCCTCAAGGGATTTCTGCATATCCAGCCACAACCGCTTATTCATAGCATTGAGCACTTGGGGCCGGTTAAGACGGATCAAGGCGACACCCTCCTTTATCGTATAATACACATTCGAGGTTCATGGTGTCTCCTCAGGGGATAGTAAGGAAAAAGAAACTATATTATCGGCATCCATTGACTCAAAATTTGAAGCGGGTCAAGAAAAATTTGTCCGGTCAACCCGAACACTTGCGGATGGGCACCTGTGATGTGAAGGTTCGTTTGTTTAGGATTGGGTATGAAATTAGTCATGACCTCCAGCAGAGCTGGAGGGTGGTTGCATTTCCATTTGGAATGCTCAGACGCCATAATTCATCTTAATTTCATCCGCACTCAATGCGCGACTAAAAATGGCAACCATATAGATTTCACCCAGCCATGGGCGGTCACCGGTCCACTCATTGCCAAGGGCAATCCCATAGTCCTGCCAATCGGAAAGATCGCCTCTTACCATTTGGGTGAGTACAAGATCACCATTGATGTACAAATTGGCCTCCCCCTTCGATCCATTCAATTGCTGAAGGATCGTCAATGGTCAAGTTGATGGGAGTTTTGAATCCAGATCTGTCATGGACAATCGCACCACTATTTTCGGTGAAATCGTAAACTGCAACTTGCCCGTCAGTGATTCTCTCTGTTGAGGTGTTTTCCTCGACAAACACCACGTAACCGACATTTTCTTTCAAATGAATCATTTCCTGATCTTTTGATTGCTCCTCATCAATACGCACATACAGGTCCATTTGGTTTTTACGAATCCGAACATTGGCGGTATTCGAGTCGTTATAGGTTTGCATGTCTCCGAGAACGACGGTCGTGTCATCAACAATGTTGAAAAGGGAGAGCGGGAGATCATTGTGGGTGACGTTGTTTCCGGTAATGCCCACTTCATAGTTCCAATCGTTTATTACCCCTGCCGATGGCTCCCACGCAATGTAATGTATGGTTTCTGCGATGGGCCTTTTTGTACTACTTTCCTGGTTTTGGAGAAGATAGCTGAAGCCATTGAGGTCTACACCTTGGATCCGACCTGTGACGGCATCACGACCGTTTACCGTTGCTACCGTGGACATGACAACTGGTGTATCGAGAAAAGCTTCGTGAAAAGGTATTTTTGCAAAGGTTTGGGTGTAATCCGTATGGAAACGGCCGGCTTCCACCTGATATCCGTTACCCATGGTAT
>DAOWNV010000224.1 GCA_030642405.1 Desulfosarcina sp. | reverse complement strand
GGGTTGTCAAGGTAGAAACCTGTGCAGTATCCACGATTGCTTATGGCCAAGAGTTCGGATACCCACCTCGCTTTCATCTTATAGGCGTCGGGATCCGCATACCAGGTGTCAATGGCTTCCCGGTACGTTTTTAAGACTCCTGCCAGGTAATGAATGCTTTTCATGCGCCCCTCGACTTTAAGGGAGCAAATGCCTGTTCCGATCATCTCCGGTATGTGTTCGATCATGCAAAGATCGCGGGAGTTGAAGATGTATGCGCCACGGGGGTCCTCCGCAATGGGGAAGTACTGTCCCGGACGGGTTTCTTCCATAACCGCATAGTGAAACCTGCAGGGCTGGCAGCACATGCCACGGTTGCTCTCTCGGTTTTCCATGTAACCGGACAACAGGCATCGGCCCGAGTAGGCCATACACATTGCCCCGTGCACGAAAGCCTCGATTTCAATGCCTCCTTTTTGAGCCATCTCATCTATCTCTTTAAATGTCAGCTCACGGGCCGCATTCACCCGGGTGGCGCCAAGGTTTTTCCAAAAACGGACGGTACCTACATTGGTGGTGTTGGCCTGTGTGCTGATGTGAATGGGGATTTGGGGCATACGTTCTTTGGCCTGTAGAAAAATGGCCGGATCTGCTACAATGAGAGCGTCCGGTTCGATCTTTGCCAATGCGCAAAGGTAGTCGGTAATGGCGTCTGCTTCGCTGTTTCGCGAATATATGTTGACGGCCACGTACATTTTTATACCTTTGTCACGGGTAAGATTGCGGGCTGCTTTCATCTCCTCCATGGAGAAGTTGGCTGAAAAATTTCTCAGGCTGAACGCCTTTCCGGCCAAATATACCGCATCGGCACCGTAATGGATGGCGATTTCCAGTTTTTCCGGGGTCCCGGCCGGCGCTAACAATTCTACTTTTTTTCTCTTTTCAATCATAATGAATTATTCACTTTTTGTGCTATGAGCGATGCACCATTTTTCTTTCAAGCATTTCATCGAGGCGTTCAACGCATTAAGAGAATACACCTCCAAGATAACAGGACCTGTAAATTGACTCAAGATGTCCATCACCTGATCCATCTTTTCCCGGCAAAGCTTATCTAATGGGAGGTGATCTTGCTTATTTTTGACGCCATGAAGATGCAAAATGGAAATTCGTTCATTCCACTGACGGTAAAACGAAGCGATATCGATATCATGAACCATGAGGTGGCCTAAGTCCATGCAAACGGACAAGTCAAGGGTGTGGATCACAGACGCCGCCTGCTCCAATGAATCGTCTATGTTCTCCACTGATATCTTACGTCCGGATACAACTGAATCCAGCACCGACGCCAGGTTTTCAATTAGCATGTTTTGCCATTGCGGCAAGGATAGTTTGGGGCTGTCATGGGGATTTCGATTCAGATGCAGGGTAAAGGTGGTCGGATCCAGGGGGCCACAACAGTTGATGATCTGTTCGATGGTATCGACTGCGTGCCGGCGCTCTGACGGATCCGGATGCCCAAAGAACAGATCGGAAGGCAGGTGAACGTTGAACGTTATCCCATGGTTGTCGGAAAGCGCCGCCAAATCCCGTACTAAAGATGGGGTCGGCAGGCTTTGTGCGTGGCGGCTTTCAAAAAAAAGCAATTGGATTTCATCCACGAAAGGTGCCAAATAGGTGACATTGTCAACGTATCCTGCCCGGTAGATGAAAGATGGGCAGCCGATGGGAAAAGGAAAAACGTTTTTCACACAATGGTCCAAAGGTGGAAACAAATCAGGGGACCTCTTTTTTCTTCTCATGGCCTTAAATGTCAACACCGCTTACCCGAATTCGAAAAATAAGATGATCATTGCCGCAGCAACGAATACAAGGACGGATGTTGCCAGCATCAGGCGGCACGCCTGAAGGATATGATTCGGTCTTGCATCGCCCAACCCTTTTCCGATGACAGGCTTGTCCACTCGTTTTCCGTGGTAATCGTTGGCTCCGCCCATCCATATCCTCAGGGCGCCTGCAAATGCTGCCTCCGGGTAGCCCGCGTTAGGGCTGGCGTGGCACCTGCCATCCCGGAATGCGACCTGAAGGGTTTCTTTTCCCCGACCGTTCAGCCATCGGGCGGTCAGGGCGATAAACGGCACGGCCAGACGGGCGGGAATAAAGTTGACAACATCGTCCATCCGGGCGGAGACTCGTCCAAAATAAAGATAACGATCGTTTTTGTATCCGACCATGGAATCCAGGGTATTGATCATCTTGTATGCCATGGCCAGGGGCGCTCCGCCGATGACGGCGAAAAAGAGAGGGGATACAAAACCGTCTACAAGATTCTCTGCTACAGTTTCCACAGTAGCACGGGAAACACCCCTTTCATCCAAATTGTCAACCTCCCGGCCTACGATCATGGAGACGGTCCGCCTGCCGGCGGCAAGTCCTGATCGCTCAAGGGTTTTTCCGACGGCCATGGCTGCATCGGCAAGGTCGCGGGCGGAGATGCATGTGAAAAGCATCAGTGCTTGAACAAGAACACCACATGCAGGATGAACGGAAATCGAAGCCCGAACAATCACAGTGGAGGCGATCCATGCGAAAATCACCAACGATGCTGCCATGAGAGAACCTGTCACCATCGGGCCGAAGGGTAAGGCTCGAAAACGCGGTTCCGCCCACAAAATGGCCTTGCCCATCCAGCGCACGGGGTGAGGCAACCAAAGAGGATCGCCCAATAGCATATCCAGGGCCACGGCCAGTGTCAGGGATAAAGCCGGCCCTTCAACGGGCATGGTTATCTCCCGTACTGGTGTGGTTTTGGCACAATTGGATTAACAGGTCCGCGGCCCGGCTGTTCTCCTTTTCGCTTTTAAGAGAGATTCGGATAAACTTGTCCGACAACCCATTAAAATTGGCACAATCACGAATCAGGATCCGGTTTGTTGCCATGGTTTGCCAAACCGTATGCGCATTCAAGCCGTTGGGAAGCCCCAACAGGAGGAAGGAGGTGACCGATGGGAAGCATCGGACCCGGGTTTTATTCTCCAGGCTCTTTTTAAAACGGGATTTCTCCGATGTGATGAATGCTCTTGTATTTTCCAAAAATGGATTCACCTGACCCGGGTGTGTCATGAGCCATTCAACCGCTTTTTGGGCGAGGCTGTTGACCGACCAGGGCAGGGCATAGGATGCCAATTTCTCTAAGAGAACTTCTGATGTTTTGATAAAACCGATTCGAAGACCTGGTACCCGAAACGCCTTGGACATGGAATTCAGAACAATCACATTGGAAAGATCGGTTCCCATCATGGTAACTGCTGCCGGCACAGGGGCAAAGGGCAGATAAGATTCGTCTATCACAAACAGGGTGCCGGGTAGTGAAATACACAAAGATTCAAGGTCCGAGCGGGAGACCATGGCACCGGTGGGGTTGTTGGGATTACAGATAAAAACAAGGTCCACTTTCGAAGCAGCTTTTTCAATCGCGTCCATGTCCGGCACAAAATTGTTTTCTTTTTTGCAAAACAAATGGTCGAAGGGAATACGGTTCATCTTGCAGGCGTCCTGGTAGTCGGCGTAGGTCGGTTCCACCACCAGTGCTCTGGCGGACCTTATGGCTCTCGGAATAATGTAAATCAACTCTGTGGTACCGTTTCCTGCCATAACTTGTTTGGGTTCTACATCGTAAAACCTGGAAAAAGACCTGATAACTTTTCCGGCGTCCACCTCGGGAAGGGAGGCAATGGCCTGGATCTCCATTTTTAAATGATCCACCAGAGCGGGAATTGGACCAAGGGGGTTGACATTGGCGCTCATGTCGCTGATCTCTTCAGGCCGACAGCCCAATTGACCGGCCAAACGGTAAATGTTTCCTCCGTGACCGTTGATCATGGATGTCCTCCTACGCACACCGCCAAAAATAACGTTGCTTCTATGATTTCAACCATACAACCTAACATGTCGCCGGTGATTCCTCCCAGCTTTTTCCGGTAGAACAAAAGGAGTCCGGCGGTAGCTATGAGAAAAGTGAAGTTTAGCAACAGTCCGCGCCATCCCAGCATAAGAGAAAGAAAAACAGGTAGTAAAACCCATTTAAAATCCATTGGGGTCAATACCGTCTCGAAAAAGGAGCTGCCGGTGCCTTTTTGATCCCGGGCATAGGGAAGAAACCGTATCCCGGCCATCATGGCGGTTCGGGCGTAGGCCGGTACAACCATTAATATAAGAAAACGGGATTGTTCCACCTGACCAAGTGCCGCAGCTTTGAGTAACAGCACGCAGACCACGGTAACCAGACCCATGGCGCCTACACGACTGTCTTTCATTATGGCAAGGACTTTTTCCCGCTTTCGAGTACCGTACAGTCCGTCTGCCGTATCGGCGACACCATCTAAGTGAAGAGCTCCGGTGATGGCTGCCAGGAGTATAACATCCAGTACCGCTGTGACTTGGGATGACCAGATTGCAGATGCAAGTGAATCGAACAAGGCCAATAAAAGACCGATGGCAAGGCCGGCCAGCGGGAAACAGGAGATGATCTTTTTTGGATGAAATGGCTGCTGTTTACCCAATGGGAGAGATGTTATAAATTGGAGTGAAGAGATCAGTGCTTTCATCGAACTGTATCTTTAGCTGGTGGTTTAATTGTTACGGGAATACCGGCTACCATCCAGATCACCCGATCGCAGGCTTTAGCTATAGCCTGGTTGGTCCACCCGGAAAGATCCCGGTACAGACGGGCCAGCTTGTTTTCAGGCACAATTCCGGCACCAACTTCGTTTGAAACCAGGATGATCGCATGGGGAGCGTTATTTACAGCCTCCGCCAAGCCGTCAATTCGCTTTCGAATCTCCTCCACATTCCGGGTTTCCATGAGCAAATTGTTAAGCCAAAGAGTCAGGCAATCCACCAGTATGACATCTGCCG
>DAOWNV010000210.1 GCA_030642405.1 Desulfosarcina sp. | reverse complement strand
CTGGCCGGTGTGTACCGATATTATGGTCATGATGACAAAGCAGACGAGCTTTTGCAGAATGTTTCTCAGATCAATCCGATCCCTGACAGCGTTCATCCGAAATTCAGAGCCGACGATTCCCGAATGCTGCAAGGATCTGAACAGCTGCGCGCTGTAGCGACAAAGGTGAAACTGTAATGAACCAGTTCTTTTCCATCACCAAACGGGCTTGTATGAAGGCTCTTATCGTTTCAATTGCATTTGTCATTTCGGCATGCGGAAGTGGGCCCGACGATCCCTTGGAGCCGTACAACAGTGAAGGCCGGCCCAGAAACTGGGAGTCCATATCCATTGCACAAGTTAACACAAACGGAACCACTCTCCCCTATGTTGTGGCCCGGCCATCAGTCAACCGGGATGTCCATTTTGCCTGGTACAATGCTAATAGCATACCAGAGGGCCCCTCGTTCCACCAGATCAACCATCTGGTCTGGAATCCGGTCACCCATGTGGTCTCACAAAGTGTGGTTGCCAATCGACCGGCACCGTCCGGGGTAAACGGGTTTGACCGATGCGACCAGTTTGATATGCGCCTGGACGGAGACACACCGATCCTGATTTACCCGACCTACGAAACAGACGATTTCCTCCAGCAGGTGGAGGCTGATATCGCCGTCAATGTATATGAAAGCAACGGTTGGCAAGAGTCTACCGGGGCCGTGGGGTTTGTCGATCGGAATCCGGTCTATCAAGATGGCCATATCACGGACAACATGTCCCTAAAAGTGGACGGACAAGGAAATGTCCATTTCTGCTACCAGTACTATACGGAGGGGATGGACTCGGCCAACTTCAGATACCCTGACCTTTACTATGTTCGTCGGGACAGGGCCACACTTTCCGATCCCATTGTCGATATTGAGCAGTTCGCCCAATTGGAAGAACTGGTGGACGGCAATGCTTTCAGTTCATTTGGCGTTCACAACACCGTCGGTAAGTACAGCCAATTACTTCTCGACGAACAGGACCTGCCGGTCATTGTGTATGCAGAGCATGGAGAAAACTTTATGGGAACCTATGCTCTGAAGCTGGCTTTCAAAGATAAGGACGGCCAATGGCACCGGGAAATCGTGGATTCACTACCCGACGGCTGGAAGATCGGAAGTATCAGTGCAGTTTTCTATCCCATTGATCCAGATGACCCCACAAAGAACCGCCCTCTGGCCATCGCCTATGCCATACGATTACCCAACCCCGAACCGGACAATGGCCATCATCTTCTTTTCGCTTCCAATCGCAGTGGTGAATGGACGACGCAAATGGTCGATGAATCGACGTGGTGCGGAACTCATTGTTCCCTAGCATTCACCCCGGACGGCAGGCCGGCCGTCGCCTATCTAGATGAGCGGTCCCATTCAGGCCGCATTCACCGATTTCTCAAATATGCAGAGTTCAATGGGCTTTGTTGGAATCATGAAAGCGCTGAGGAATATGGCAATGTTGGCCGGTACAACACCCTATGGTTCAACGAACAGGGGATTCCACACATCTGTACTTTCAACGACACCAACAATGAAATTGTTGTGATCCGGCAATCTAATGGATGAAAGACAAGGAGACGCTATGAATAGACAAAGGAAGTTACTACCAGTGATGATTGCCTTCTTTTTGGTGTTCTGCACACATGCCGCTATGGCTGATCCACCGGATTGGAATTCTTTTTTTGATGAATGTCCGGGCAACCAGTGTGGAGCGCCACCATCCGGAGGAGGAGGAGGTGGTGGTGGTGGTGGCCCTCTGATCGTATTCTACACCTGGGGACCGCTTTTTTCCGTACAGGAAGACATCGATGCCGATGGATACAATGATGCAATCGATAACTGCATCTTTACACCGAACGACCCCAGTGAAAACGACGACGGCGACAATTTCGGCAACCTTTGCGATCATTGCCCTCAAATCGCAACAGAGAACAACATCGATTCGGACGGTGACGGGTTAGGTGACGAATGTGATCCGGACAGGGACGGAGACGGTGTATATAACGAAAACGACACCTGCCCGGACGTCATGAATGCCGCGCAGATCGACTTTCCTAATGAGGATGATCCGGATAATGACGGTTTGGGCAACGTCTGTGATGACGATGATGACAACGACGGAATCCCCGATCTATTGGACAACTGCATCACCGACGCCAACCCCGACCAGGAAAACAGTGATTTTTACGTCAGCGGCGATATTGCCGGAGACAGATGCGACTACGACTATGACAACGACGGGTTGGACGAAACCCATTCCGGCATTACCGGTGTAGACCGCTGTCCCAACCTGCAAAGCACTGAAAACGGCGATGCAGACGGCGACGGTATTGGCGACCCCTGCGACAATTGTCCATTTGTGGCCAACACTGACCAGGCCGACGTGGACCAAGATGGGAAAGGAGATCTTTGCGATGGGTAGGCAGTTTTCATTTACTATTATTTTAATCGCCAGCCTTCTATTGGTTGTGTCATGCGACAACGGCCCGCCCCTGGAACGCATCACCATTCGGGACACGGGAACCATCATTGCCGAATTTCATACGGAAAACCCGGAAAACATCCAGTTCCCCGTTAAAGTGCTTTTCACCATTGACTGTTCCTTGAGTATGCTCAGCTCAGATCCGTTGAACCCTCCGGATGAACCCTATGGCAGACGAATCGCCGCGGTGCAACGTTTTTTGGAGCGCTACAACACCGATAAATACTCCAGTGTCTCTTTTGGCATCATTTTGTGGGCAGGCAGTGTCATCGATCAGTCCCGCAATGGGTACGGAGAACCAGGCTACACCCGTTCTACGGAAGAGTTGAACCGTGTACTGAATAATGTGCGCAACGATTCCTACACTGACTATGTGGGAGCTGTGACCGACATTCGGGAGATGGTCGAAAATGATATCATGAACACTTCCTACCAGGAGTCCGGAGAAAACGACCTTGCCCGTTCCAAGTACATTGTCTGCTTCTTCAGCGACGGCATGCCCAACACGGATGCCGGTTCCCAACTTCCCCAGGATATCTGGGATCAGGTGGAAGCTTTGACCCAAATCACTGAAGAGCGTGGTGTAGGCCAATTCAACTTCCACAGTTTTTTTCTCTCTTCCCTTTTTAGAGATGCTTCAGGGGAGTACATTCCTACCTATGAGGCCGAACGAAAGTACGCGGAGAACACGCTGCTGGGTATGGCCCGTGCAGGCAACGGCACATTTCGCGATTTTGCTTCGGCCGGCGCCATCGACTTCATCAACTTCACTGATATGCGTCTTGCCAATGCATACAAAATCAAATTCATTGTCGCTTATAACTACAATGTTCGTCCCGGTATTGATGTGCTGTGGGTGGACAGTGACGGTGACGGACTGACCGATGAGGAGGAAATCACCCGCCACGGAACCGATCCCCAGGTCAGGGATACCGACGACGACGGGTTGAGCGATCATTTTGAAATTCAGACACAAACTCTCATGGACGACGGTAATATGTGGCCCGATCCTATGGTGGAGGACAGCAGTTGTCCGCCTCCCCCCTCCGGTATGTGGCCGGATCAGGATAATGACGGGATGACCGATTGTGAGGAATCCATCAAAGGGACATGGCGCTTTGTGGCCGATTTCGACTCGGATTACATTCCGGACGGGATCGAGATGGCCGTTGGAACTAATCCGTTCGAGAACCTCTATACGGAGGACAGCGACCTGGACGGCGTTCTTGATGTTTTCGAGATCCAGAATCACACCAATGTTCTGGCTAAGGACCCCAAAATCCAGGCCAGGTATTCCTACAGCTACAATTTGACCGATCATGGCAACCTTGACCCGATCCAGTTTCCCGACCTTCCCCAGGGAATCCGTAGATACACGCTGGAAATCGGCAATATCAGTCTAATGGAGACGCTCGGTGCAGATTCCGGCGGCCTGTTCGCCAACCCGGTTTTAGATCCCGGAGACAATGTGATTCGTATCTATATTGCCCAAGTACCGGAGGATCGACCAAATACACCGCCGGTCTTTCGCATGGCGGAAGTGACTATCAACACCTTGGAAGACAGTTCCTATACACAGACGCTTGGGTATGGGCAATTTGAACTCATCGATTAACGTTGGGATAACTTCGTAACAAGTACAATATTTGCCTTATGCTTCATCCCTCGTCACTGCGGGGTATTATAACATACGTTGCCTTCGGCAACCGCGATAGCGGTAATGGCAGAGATTCACAAGCATTGATATAGATCTTGTTACGAAGCCGGATAAAAACCGAAACATAGGTGAAAAAGATGAAAATTATTGAACGATTGATATGGCTGGTATTGTTTTTAGCGATAACGGCATGCGGGGGTGGTGGAGCCGACAATTCAATGAACGGTGAACCGGCGATACGCACCCTGAATATCGGTGAGGCCCAAACACAGTTCATTTCCAATGAAGGCGATGTGGACATTTACCGGATAAGGGCTGCGGAAGCCAACCGTTTCCTACATCTTCACTGTGAAGAAAAAACATCAGGCTCGGATGTAGATCTTCTGGTTACAGTGTTCGAAGAAACCAATGGACAGCGACGGCGCTTGTTCGGAAAACACAAACCGGACGGGGCCTCATTGGGAGCAGACCTGAACCTGTGGATCTATATCGACGCACCCAAGGATTTGATCATTACCGTTCGGGATTTCATGGACGACGATAGTTCCCCTGAGATCCCCTACCATATACGGGCAACCTTTGAAGATGCAGCCGAGGGCAATCATGACTTTTCCAACGCCCTGCCCCTGATTGTAGGAGCGTCGGCCTTCAGCGATGCCATCGATGAAATCGGAGAGGTTGATTGCTTTACCTTTGGGGTCGCCTCGGATGGTGTATTCGGCATTTTCGTGAATCATCATAAACCGTTAGGTGGAACAGCTGTACAGTTGGCCATTTCTCTGTACGATCACAATGGAAACCTGATCCAGCGCTTGTCTGACCCCTTCCATATCCTATTGGCCCACCTGACACCTGACGACGGCCCTTTTTTTATCATCGTCGAAGACAGTGACAGTTTGAACGGCGATGCGGGAGCACCCTATGACATTGCCGTGGAGCCCGTGTCCGCAACAGAAATCTGGGAAAACGACACGG
>DAOWNV010000173.1 GCA_030642405.1 Desulfosarcina sp. | reverse complement strand
GCACATAGTCCACTATGCACCTGACATCATGCCTTGAAGACGAACAAAGGTTCTGCACGATATGCGTATGTTATTTTCTTCCAGTTCCCTAAACTTCGGTTTTTCAACCACCGATTATCCCGGCGATTTCTTTAAAGAGTTCTTCAAGGGAATCCACGTCTTTGGAGACGGAATCCAGACGGTTGTCACCAGCTGCATGCTCAATGCGTTTGGCAACCTTATGGATATTTATAATTCCAAGGTTCCCTGCGGCTCCATTGAGCGTATGGGCTCTGAGGGCGACCTGCTGAGCATCACCGGTCACAAATGCCGTTTTCATTCGGTCGTAATCGGCTGTGCCCGTATCGAGAAAAAGCTCAACCAGTTCTCGGTATTCATCTTCTTCCAATCCTATGTTTTCTCCCAGTTCCTTCAGATTCATTAACCCTTCCTTCTAAAGACATTTTTTTTAATCATAGCAAATACCGCTTCCCGTTTGATGGGTTTGGTAATGTAGTCATTCATTCCTGCCTCTATACACATTTCCCTGTCGCCTGCCATGGCATGGGCCGTCATGGCGATGATCGGTATTTTATCGAATCCTTTTTGACGAATTGTCCGTGTGGCTTCCTTGCCGTCCATTTCCGGCATCTGGATATCCATAAAGATTAGATCAAAATCCTGCGGATTGGCGGTAAACGTCTTTAAAGCTTCAACCCCATTGTTGGCAACCGTCACCTTGTAGCCCGCTTTGTTCAGCAGAAGCTTGGCCAGTTTCTGATTGACCAGGTTGTCTTCCACAAGTAGAATCCGAACAGAATGCTTCATATCTTCACGCACAGAGTATTGGGTGTGAATTTTCTCTTTTGCATCAAAGGGTGTGATGTAATTTTTATCATGGTGTTGAAGCACGCGTACTATCATCTGTAACAGTTTTTCCCTGCGTGCAGGTTTGCTTAAAAATCCGTTGAAGCCTGCTTTTTCGCACCGTTGTGCATCCCTGTCCAATGAACTGGAAAGGGCAATTAAAGGTATTTTAGAAATCGGTTTTTCGGATGATCGGATCAGGGCGGCCACTTCGTATCCGTTAATATCGGGCATTCGAATATCAGTAATGCATAACTCATAAGGTGATTTTTCTTCGAGTGCCGTTTGCAGCATGGGAAGAACGTCATTTCCATGATTAACGACTGTGACTTTTATGTCGGCGTTGGTTAGGACCTGTTGAAGGATTATTGTGTTGGTGATGTTGTCATCCACAACAAGTACACGTTTTCCTTTGATGGAAACCTGTGACGGATGTTGAGACGGTATCTCATCGCATTTCTCCAGCCAGGCTGTAGCATGAAAGGTGCTTCCTTGGTTGGGAGAACTTTCCACCCATACGTCCCCCTTCATCATATTGGAGATCTTTTTACAAATGGACAAACCCAAACCGGTTCCCCCGTACTTTCGGGTGGTGGATCCGTCCGCCTGCTGGAATGGTTCGAAAATGGTCGATTGTTTTTCTTTGGAAATACCGATCCCGGTGTCTCTGATGGCAGCGTGAAGCTTGACGGAATTTTGTGTCTCTTCCGCCAGAGTCATGGAAAGCTCAATTTCACCGGTCTCGGTGAATTTCGGTGCATTACCTAGCAAATTGGTGATGACTTGTCGAAATCGGAGTGGATCACCTTTAACCATGGCCGGTACGTGGTCGTCGATGCGGCAGAGCAATTCCACAGGTTTGTTAATGATCTTGGGTTTGATAAGATCGCATACATCGTATGCCAGAAGCTCCGGGTCGAAAGCTATGGTTTCGAAATCGAGTTCACCGGATTCGATTTTGGAGAAATCGAGAATGTCGTTGATCAAGGAGAGAAGAGCGATACCACTGCGTTTGATTGTCTGAATATAATCTACCTGCAAGTCACTGAGTCCGGTTTCAAGCAATAGATCGGTAAATCCGATAACTCCGTTCATCGGGGTCCGGATTTCATGGCTCATGTTCGCCAGGAACTGGCTTTTTGCCCTGTTGGCGGATTCAGCAGCCTCTTTTGCTTTTTTGAACTCGTATTCGGCCAGTTTCCTTTTCGTAATGTCTTCCACCGTTCCGGTATAGCATCCACCGTCGTCTGAAAAAACCGGCTCTGAATGGACATGGATCCATCTGCATTTACCATCGGGGCGGATAATCCGGCAATCTGTGCTGAAGGTGTCCATTTCCTGTATGGCGCGTTTCCATTTTGATGAAACAGTTTTGTGATCATCCGGGTGTAAAAAATCATACCAGTTTCGTGTCAGGCATTCCACCAGGCTGAGACCGAAGATTTTTTGGAAACTGGTATTGATAAACCGGCAACTGCCTTGCTCATCGATTTCGAAAACACCAAAATGAATCGTTTCCGAAATGAGACGAAAACGCTTTTCACTTTCGTAGAACGCCTTTTTGTTCTTCTGGAAACTTTTGTTTTGTTCTTCCAGAATTTTATTTTTCTTGACCAGTTCAAGAATTGTCGCAGCACTGCACATCCGGTGCGTTCCTATCCTCTTTTATTGAAATGAAAAGGGATTTTGCTACATTTAGTGAGATCTATATCGGTTGGGAAAAGAGGGACTTTAGTTGCACTAAGGATTGGTAATTAATAAAATTCACAATCCTAAGACGAGGGGCTCCCAATTGATGCTGAAAATTAAGGTTTGAAATCATTTGGTTTTTATCCTATTATAAGAATGAACAATATTACTTGATATAGTATCCTATGAAGCTCAACCTGACCGATGCTTCGTGGCACCATTTATCGCAGGATGCTAACCAACAAAAGTGGGGATACACCATGAATATCAATTCCAATGATACTTTGAAACAGGGGCGGAATGTACTGTTGGTGGATGATGAAAAGATGGTGTTGGAGGTGGGTAAAGCTATATTGGAAAGGCTAGGCCATGAAGTCATTACGGCGGAAAATGGGCAGGATGCCCTTGATCAGTTTGGCCATAATAAAGCATCGATTGGTTGTGTCGTGCTTGATCTGACCATGCCTGGGATGGATGGCAAAACCGTTTTTAAGCAATTACGTTCACAAGACCCAGATCTCCCAATTATCATTGCAACAGGTCTTTCAAAAGGCCAGGTCCTTGAACAGTTTGGGGAACAACCGCCAACCTCCATTATCCAGAAACCATACCATATTGCCGATCTTTCCAATAAAATCGAATCTGTTTTTGGCTAATCATTACAAACCTGATGTTGTACTTCTGAAAGTTCGTTACACATCAAATTTCGCTTTTATTTTAAATACATGCGTAGCCGGCATGTTGAGGATTTCGTCGACGCCCGTTTTTTCGGAGATCATGGCCAGGTTTTCGCGGATCGCTTCCTTTGATGGTGCAATGAAAGTAAACCAAATGTTAAAAGGATTGTCTCGAAGATAATTGTGTGTCACACCTGGAAATCTGTTTACCGTCCTGGCAAACAGGTCAAACTTTTTATCAGGAACACGCGCTGTGCAGAGAGTACTTACAAATCCAACCTTACTTGGAACGAAATTACCGCCAATCCGTCGGATGATGCCTTCCTCTTTAAGTCGGGTAACCCTTGTAAGCACTTCCTGTTCGGTCGTTTCCAGCTCCTGCGCGATTGCGGCATAGGGCCTTGATGTCAAAGGGAACCTTGTTTGAATTCGATTGAGAATCGCTTTGTCAAGAGTGTCCATTTCAAACCTTTCCATAGCTATGCAACCCAGGTAACAAGTTCACGCCAAAATAGGTAAACATTACGGCTGCAAAGCCGACGATGGACAGATAGGCGATTTGGTTTCCCTGCCATCCACGCATGAGGCGTGCATGCAAAAGCGTTGCATAAATGAACCAGGTGATCAGGGACCAGGTCTCTTTGGGGTCCCAGGACCAGTAACTGCCCCAAGCTGAGTTGGCCCATACAGCTCCCGTTATGATTCCCGCAGTGAGCAAAAGAAACCCGAACAGAACCATTTGGTGGGTAAGTTCATCCAAGATGTCCAATTTAGGAATATGACTGATAATTCCATGGGCGGAATCCGGTTTTAAAGCTTTCATCAAATACATAATGCTGATTCCGAAAGAGATGGCAAATGCAGAGTAGCCGAAAAAGCAGGTGGCTACATGGGCAATGAGCCAATTGCTTTTCAATGCAGGAACCAGCGGCTGAATACGGTCACTGATATTGGGGGACAGGGATGCATACGCCATGGCTAAAAAAGCAATGGGTGTTACGAAAGCACCAATCAATGGTTTTTTATACTTGAATTCCATAAAGAGATAAACCAGGCTCGAAGTCCAGGCGAAGAAAACCAAGGATTCATACAGATTGGACAAGGGAGCGTGACCGATACCCATTTGGTAGGACTCCACCCATCGAAAAAGAAGTCCTCCCGTCGTGACTACAACTGCCGCCATAACAGTCCAGCGCGCCGGTTGGGTCAAACGTGGCTTTTTAAATATCAATGCAGCTAAATATAAAAATGCGGCCAAACCAAAAACAAAGGTAGAGATGGAAAGTAGCTGTGAACTGGTCATGGATAAAGGGGGTCTCCTTGTTTTAGGCCAGAGGACTGTTATTAACTATTTTTAATTGTTGAAAATATTTTTTCAACGGTGTTTTTCATCGCCAGCTTATTGCGGTTCGCCGTTCCGGCAAAGGTTACCTTGCAATTCTTTTTAAGTTGATCGATTACAATACACACCTGCCGGTGAGAGATGTAAAAAGTCACGAAACAGCCGGAAATCATCAGAATAAAGCCTGTATACACCAACCAGACACCAGGGTCCCGCGTGACTTGCAGTCCTGTATAATATCTTTCTTTATCGGGAGATTGGGGTGAAAATTTTTCCTGTTGCCGGCTGGCTACGGTGATGAATATGTCACCACCGCGCATTTTATCGAAATTGGCAAATTTTAACGGGAGCAGGATTTCTACGGCTTCTCCCTTTGAGGGAGTGAGGATCCCTGTCAAGGCAGATCCCACATCCATACCGCGAAACGTAGCATCCGCCTCGTATGCCATGACAACGAATTTGCCCAACCCTTCCGGAATTGTTATAGGTTTACCCACAGGGGCGTTCGCGGAGTAGCTTAGCCCTGATTCCCGGCTTGTGAAGTTGAGGGTATAGCTTTCTTGTGGTCCGGTTTGCGGCATGTTTTTTGGCTGCATCTGTTCGGGGGGCAATTTCCCATAGCTGGATTGAAAAATGTTGATTCCCCTGTAGTGCAGTGGATCATTCACAATGATCTCTTTTTGCTTTACGACCTTTTCCCCCTCAACAATGGATAGGGACGATCGGTACTCTTTGGGGGTACCGGTTTCGTAAACGGTCATCGAAAAGTTATCGCAGCGAATTTGAAAATCAAGGCGATGGATGCGGCCTGAGTTCCGAAGACGGATGGTGTCTATGGCCTCACCTTCCGGGATATTTACGAATCCTTCAAATCCGAAAAACGAGCCCACCAATCCACCGGCAAGCAATAATATGACGCTCAGATGGACGATATAGACCCCGAGGCGTGACAGTCGTCCCTTTTCACCGTAGATGGTCGCACTAAGATCGGATCGGGTGACCTCACAGTTGGGGTACTGCTTGGCTATAATCGGCTGGTAAGCGGCAATCAGTTCTTCGATATTTCGTTTGTCCGTCAGCGTTCGAGCATCTGATCTTCGTGTGAAACGCTCGGGGCGAACATTCGGATTCCGATTGAAAATTAGTTTCCAGCTTCCTTTCAGTCTATCGATAGAACAGACGATAATATTTATTGCCAACAGCATCAAGAGTCCCTGGAACCACCAGGAATGGTACATATCGAATACACCCAGAACACTTAAAAATTGGTAAAGAAAAGGACCAAAGGCGTGGATATAGGCATCCGGATTCTCATTTTGGGGGATAAAGGTACCCAAAATAGATGTGAACGCTAAAGAGAGCAACAGGACAATGGTCAGTTTGACGGAACAGAAAAATTTCCACATGGGGTTTGCATTTTTCAACAACGACTCCTTCATTGAAAGCGATTCAGAGGATAGTAACAACGCTTTGTTTAAAGACAAGTCAGACGTCACAATAAAGTTGGTATTAAAACAGAAAAGTCACTTTTAAAAAAGAGCTTTTTCACATTGATCCGCAGGTGAAGATTTTGATAAAGATAGAAGGTTGTATAGACATTAGGTTGTGTCAAGATTACAATTGCTGAGGGAAAAGTGTCCTTGTTGACTTATCTGAAGTCTTACCCTATAATTTTTTGCGTGGATCAATACTAT
>DAOWNV010000216.1 GCA_030642405.1 Desulfosarcina sp. | reverse complement strand
ATTTTTCGATCAGGTTAAAGCATGGGCGGCCGAGACATTTCCCCATTACAAGACCTTTGACACAATCTGCGATTCCACGGAAAAACGTCAGGCTGAAGTGAAACAACTTGCAGAAAATGTGGATGCCGTCGTCGTTGTGGGCGGGAAAAAGAGCGGCAACACCCAGCGATTGGCACAGATTGCCGGAGAAACGGGAAAGCCGGCCTTTCATGTGGAAACGGAGGTGGAGCTTGCTCGTTACAAATGGGAAGGTGTCGCCCGGGTCGGGATTACCGCAGGGGCATCTACGCCCAACTGGATCATCAAGGGGGTTTTCAGAGAACTGGAAAAACTGCAGGCAACCCGCAAATCGTGGCACTTAAAATATTTATACAATTCGGTTTACATCTTGCTTTTGACCAATGCCTATGTAGCCATGGGGGCCGGATGTCTTTGCCTTGCCTGCACGAAGTTATTGGGAATAACCGATGCCGTGTTTCAGGTGACCATGGCCATGTTGTACGTCTTGTCCATGCACCTGCTGAACCACTTGACCGGAAGGGCTGAAGATGAGTTCAATGACCCGGAACGAGCTCTATTTTACAGAAACCACAAATTTTCATTGACGATGCTTGCTATCGTTGCCGGTGGTTTTGGTCTCCTCAGCGCCTCTGCTATGGGTACGGTTGCGTTCTTAATTTTGCTGGTTATGAGCCTGCTGGGGCTCTCATATAAGCTTTATCTAGTTCCTGATCGGTTCGGGTTTACTTACCGTCGAATAATGGATATTCCAGGTTCAAAGACCGTTCTTATTGCCGTTGCATGGGGGATTGTTGCGGCTTTGTTACCTGGCATAGCCGAACGGGAACGCCAGACCGTTGTCGTTGTCGGTGTGTTTGTTTGGGCAACAGCCCTTGTCTTTTGCCGAACCGCTTTCTTCGACCTTTTAGATGTTCAAGGGGACCGTATTGTGGGTAAGGAGACGCTGCCGATTCTTTTGGGAAACCCAAGAACCTTCGTGCTTTTGAAAGGCATACTGACCGGTTGTATTCTTCTTCCGGCTCTCCTTTCCGTTTTTGGCTCGGTGTCCGCCCTCGGTTTTTTTTTGACGTTATGCCCGGTTGGCATGCTGATTCTGGTTCATGCCTATGAATACGGGCGAATGCAGCCCGGTCTGCGCCTGGAATTTTTGGTGGAAAGTTTGTTTTTGCTGGCCGGTGTACTAACAATATTCTGGATGATGGTTTCGTAAGAAGCACGATGTCTATCAAAATGAAAACAGATAACCCGGAACTTAAGCTTGCCGAAGAATATGTCCGCGATACCGGTTTCAATATTTTTCTTACCGGCAGGGCGGGAACAGGGAAAACGACCTTTCTGAGAAATCTGAAGGAAAGTGCCCAAAAAAGGTTGGTCGTCACTGCACCCACCGGTGTGGCTGCGATCAACGCCGGCGGCGTTACCCTGCATTCCTTTTTTCAGCTTCCTTTCGGACCTTACGTGCCGGGTAGTAAAAATTCGAGTTCCATCTATCGGTTTAGCAGGAAAAAAATCGACATCATTAAGAGCCTGGATCTGCTGATCATTGATGAGATCAGTATGGTGCGGGCAGACCTGCTTGATGGTGTGGATAGCGTTTTAAAACGTCACCGCCGCAGCGACCAACCGTTTGGCGGCGTACAACTGCTGATGATCGGCGACCTTTTTCAATTGCCGCCGGTAGTCAAAGATGAGGATTGGCAAATCTTACAACCCTATTATTCCTCTCCCTATTTTTTCAGCAGCAACGCTTTAGCAAATACACGGATGGTGACCATCGAACTCACCCGTATTTATCGACAGTCGGACAGTCGATTTATCCATCTTCTCAACCAAGTTCGCAATGACTCGCTGGATGAGACCTCTCTTGCACAACTTAACAGCCGGTATATCGCCGGATATACACCAAAAGAGGGTGACGGGGTGATCACACTTAGCACCCATAACCGCAACGCCGACAACATCAATGCAACCAGGTTGGCCGATCTGAAACGGAAACTGCATATTTTCAGCGCTAAAATCGAGGGGGAGTTCCCCGTACATGCCTACCCGACCGCCTCTGTCCTAAAGCTTAAAAAGGGGGCTCAGGTGATGTTTGTTCGTAACGATAATTCCCCCGACAAAAGATATTTCAATGGAAAGATCGGTCGGATTACACAAATTACCGATGAAACTATCCGTATCCGATGTCCGGGAGATCACGAGGAGATTATCGTTGAGCCGGATACCTGGGAGAACATTGAATACTCCCTTGATGACCATACCTTAGAGATTAACGAAAAACTGGTCGGAGGGTTCACGCAGTATCCCATCAGACTAGCATGGGCCATCACCATACACAAGAGCCAGGGGCTTACCTTCAACCGGGCGGTTATTGATGCCCAGGCGGCTTTTGCCTATGGTCAGGTGTATGTGGCCTTGAGTCGCTGTCGGACCTTGGATGGCATGGTGCTTTCCACCACCTTGGCCGCAAGGGCCATGAAAACCGATCCGGTGGTTCGAACTTTCAACGAGGAAGCAAGACATAATCGTCCTTCGAATGAGCAATTGGAAAAGGAAAAAAACCAATACCAGCAACGATTGCTGGTCGAATGTTTCGATTTTCAACAACTTCGGGGGATGCTGCGAAGACTTGTGGGAATGGTGATGGGTAGTTCCGGCCTGATCAGTGTATCCGGCGTCCCTGATTTCAAAAACCTTGAGAAATCGAGCGAAGAAGAAATTTTTTCAGTCGGTGATAAATTTATACGGCAGTTAACCGGCCTGTTTTCAACCACCACCCTTCCTTCGACCGACGGGGTCATCCTGGATCGTATTTCCAAAGCGTCCACCTATTTTTACGAGAAATTGACCTCGGGCCTTTGTAACGCTTTACCCCGGTTGCACCTGGAGACGGACAATAAAACCTTGGGAAAGAAGGCGGATTTTCTACTGAAGCTGGTAAAAGAAGAGGCTGTTGTCAAACAATCCGCCGTAAAAAGCTGTTCGAGTGGATTCTCACCTTCCGACTACTTCAGGGCTCTTTCGGCGGGGAGTTTATACGCCGGTGAGAAAAAAACACCAACCGTCGCACCGATCTACGCCGAATCAGATATTTCTCATCCGGAACTGTTTGCATCTCTCAAAGCGTGGCGAAGCGAAAAAGCAAAGGGGGATGGGCTTGCGCACTACCAGGTCCTTCACCAGAAAACACTTATTCAGATTGCCGTTCATCTTCCCAACACTGTTTCTTCCTTATTAACCATCAAGGGGCTCGGGAAGAAATTGGTAGAGCGATACGGCGAGGAATTGGTTTCCCTGGTTGGTGGCTATCGAGAGAAGCATGGCATCGAGACAGTGGTGCTACCACCACCAAGCCAAGTCGAATCCATACCCAAAAAAAACCATGCTCCAAGAGGATCTAAAAAACCGAAGGTGGACACTAAACAAGCTAGCCTCGACCTTTTTGAGCAAGGGATGACTCTACCACAGATCGCCGAAACCAGGGGGCTGGTTGTTTCCACTATCGAAGGGCATTTGGTTCATTGGATAGAGCAAGGGAAAGTGGATATCAAACGATTGTTATCTTCCACTAAACGCAAGATTATTGAACAGACATTATCGAAGATGACAGGCAAAAACCTCAATGAAGTCAAGCAGGCTCTGGGTGCCGATTTTTCCTATGGGGAGATTAAACTGGTGCAGACGCACAAGAAGATATCGTCTGAAAATGATGGATAGCAGGCGTTCAAACTGTCCTTCCTCCATTTTACCCGCTTCAGGAAAATGACAAGTGACCGATGAAAAATGCAAAAGACGGTATTCTTACGAAACCATCATTGTTCTTTTTGCGTGTACTTGATGGATAATATGAACTGATTGCGAAGCATGCTTACGTAGCGGTGTTCGGTTTCGCTAACCGGTAGCCCTTTTGAATCGCGGTCTCCATATAGTGCGCCGATAGTCACATTTTGATAGGCGATGGGCAGTAAGACAAACGAGGGTGCATCGATGTGATCGTGGTACCATGAGGGGATGAGATGCTCTAATTTTTTGTCACGGGAATCCTCGACTATCAGGTCTTTACCCACCTGAAGGGATAGATTGAACAGATCTTTGGACGGCTTGATTGCAAAACCGATGGTGTCGATAAGGTGCCGGCATCGATCGCCGTATCCGAAGCGAGCCGACATTTGTTGTTTGCCGTTTTCTTTGATGAACATCAGAACCCGCTGAAAATCCAAGGCACGGTAAAAAATCTCCAGACTCATCATGGCGATCGTGTCAACATCATAATCGGTCATCATGATCTGGGATAACTCCTGAACTCCCTCCATGAGAATATCGCTCGGATTTCGTGTTTCGGGAATTCGTACGCTGTTTTGAAGCTGGTTTTCATCTTTCAGCAGATACCCATTGTTCGTTATTTCGGCGACAGGATCTTTTTTCGACTCCTTTTTCTTTGGTTCGGTCGGTCGATGTTTTGGGTTGTAAAGGGTGACCAATCGGTCCAAAAAGTCATTTTGGGAAACATTGAGGCTCAATGCCTGCGCATGTTTATGTACGTTTTCCAACGAATCTTTAATCAACGATTTCAGCTTTTTGGTTGAAATGGTAACATGTGGTTCGTAGCTTTCGACCATGGTCCGAAGCCGTTTTGTATCAATTGGGGAGTGATCGTTGTAAATCATCTCATGAAGGGCTTTCATGAAACCGGTAATGACCCGAAGCTTATCAGGTGGGGCCTTTTTATTTTCCAGTTCCGTTTCGGTCAACGGTTGCATGGCCTCGTAAATTTGTGAAGGAAAATTCCACTGTTTAGCTACGGCCAGGCCCAACTCATCGTAGGTTATACCGCATACCGCCTTTACCGCTTTGGTTTCTCGGACATCTCGCTCAGCCATGTATGCGGAAATCGCTTGATGATCTTTTGGAAGGTAATGGATCATCGCCAGTCTACCCAACTGGCTCATCATGGCGCAAACAAAGGCCTCTTCGGGATCCACCCTATCATCCATGGCCGCCAGT
>DAOWNV010000208.1 GCA_030642405.1 Desulfosarcina sp. | reverse complement strand
GGTGCTGGAACAGTTTACGGATAATAATTTATACCCCTATTCCAAATTTTATCTAAGGGACATAAAAAAACGATCGGACGTCTATTGGAAAAATCACTTTTCCACCATCGGCATCGTTGGAATGAACGAGGCCTGCATGAACTTTCTCAAAACAGACATCACAACCGATAACGGTCAGGCGTTTGCCATGAAAGTAATGAATAGATTGCGGGATATGATTGCAAAGGTTCAGGAAGACACCGGGGAGATCTTCAATCTGGAAGCAACGCCTGCCGAAGGCACGTCTTACCGCCTGGCCATGATCGATAAAAAACGCTATCCGAATATCCTTTGCGCCAACGAAGATGATGTCATCAAGGGTGCCGTCCCCTATTATACCAACTCCACTCAATTGCCGGTGAATCACACCGACGACATCTTCGAAACATTGATGCTCCAGGACAATCTTCAGACCAAGTACACCGGCGGCACCGTGCTGCACCTGTTTTTAGGTGAACAGGTCACGGATATCGAAACGGTAAAATCCCTGATTCGCAAAGTATCGAACAATTACCGCCTGCCTTACTTTACCCTAACCCCGACTTTTTCGGTCTGCCCTTCCCATGGCTACTTAAAAGGTGAGCAAACCCGCTGTTCACATTGCGACATGGAAACGGAAGTGTACTCCCGCGTGGTGGGTTATTTGAGGCCGGTAAAACAATGGAACGACGGGAAACAGGCGGAATACTACCGCCGCAAAACGTTCTCCATTGATTTTGACGAAAACGATGCAGGAGCCGCCAATGCTCCAACACTAAATGAAAAGAAGTATCCTGCTAAATCGGCAAGTTCACCGAAAAAGGATGAGGATGTCTTCTCATATGAGAAACAGAGACTAATTAGAACCGTATAGCCCATTTCTCATCCACTTAGGATTGTGAATGCCAAATGAAGGTATACCACCATTTTTCAATCTTTCATTTGGCATTCGTATATCTAAATCATGAAAATCGCTTCCATTAAAAAAACAAGCCTTTTGGATTATCCGGGTAAAGTATCTGCAATTATAGGAACACAAGGGTGCAATATGCGTTGTCCCTGGTGTCATAATGCCTATTTAATTCCCTATGAATTCGGTAAAAACGCAACCATTATCCATGAAGAAGATTTTTTTAACTTTTTAGACCAAAGGAAATCTTTTTTAGATGGCGTTGTTATCACGGGAGGTGAACCGACTCTCCAGCCGGATTTACCGGATTTCTGCAAGAACGTAAAAAAATTGGGGTTTTCGGTCAAGCTGGACACGAATGGAACTGATCCCGAAATGTTGGATCTGCTGATTAAAGGAAACTTGGTCGATTATATCGCAATGGATGTCAAATCGGATCTACATCAATATCAACGATTATTCAGAGAAAAGGTTAAGGCGAACGTCATCACCGAAAGCATAGAAGTAGTGATGTCATCGGCAAAGCTCTATGAATTCAGAACAACTTGCGTCGATCCATATGTGACGATGAATAATATCGATGAAATTGGCTCGTTGATCCATCAAGCAAGCAAACATTATTTGCAGAAATGCAGCAAAGTAAAGCCTTTTAACGTTCATAAGGAATATAAGATCGTAAACGAATCTGAAATGATCAATTTGAAGAACAAGTTGGAAAAATACGTTTTCCATTGCGAAATCAGATAAGTATTGGGGATAAAAGCCACCGTTTACACGACTATTAATTACGATTTTTGCACAGGCAGCGTACAGGGGGGTTACACTTAAAACCTTTTATCGACCATTGCAATTGTTAGTGGGATATTGGGAAAAAATATTCACTTGATAATTCAGCATGATAGGCAATATTGAACTATCGTCTCTTCGATTGGCAGGCTATTTGCTTTCTTTTTTTAAAGATTCTCTTTTACATAACAATCAAACAAATGGATCCCAATGAAAAAAAAGGCAATCCAAAAACTGGAGATCAATGAAAAGCGTTGCGGTATTGACCGCCGGGTAATGAGCTACGACGGATATATCCCTGAAAGAAGAGTAACTGTAGATCGCAGACTTACGGCAACTCTTCATTTGCAGTCTACCGGTCCATTCATAATAAAAGAGTGTTCTTACGGCAGGTAATAGCGCTGAACATCATTGCGTTATATTGAATCGTCCCTCTTTATATTGATGTTCAACCCCGCTTTTTTATACAGATCAAAAAAATGTTGAGTGGGGCCACACCCTTGACCTAAAGAAAATGAATGTTCGATGGCTCCGGTAACGTATCGTTTTGCGCAAACAACGGCATCGATAAAGGGTTTTCCCAGTGCCATGTTCGCCGCAATAGCCGACGAAAAGGTACATCCTGTCCCATGCGTGTTTTGAGTTGCGATTCTTTTATTTTCAAGAAGTTTGAAATCCTTTCCGTCGAACATCACATCCGTGGCCTTCCCATCTTCCAGATGCCCCCCCTTAACCACAACCATCTTTGCCCCCAATGCCGATATCTCCCTGGCGGCTTCTTTCATCCCGTTCAAGTCGGTTATCTTTTTGCCCAATAGATCTTCCGCTTCAGGCAAATTCGGCGTGACCACCAAAGCCAGTGGGAACAAATGTCGAACCAGAGCCTTCCGTGCATCGGGAGCAAGCAGGGCATATCCGCTTTTGGAAATCATTACCGGATCGAGGATCACCGGTGGTAACCGGCCCACTTTTTTCAGTGCACCGGCAATCGCTTCGATAAGTTTCGTACTGGCAACCATACCTATTTTCACGGCATGAACATGGATGTCTTCAAACAAGCAGGAAATCTGCCCGGTCACGATATTCGGTTTCATCTCCTGAATATCGTAAACTTTTTGGGTATTCTGAACGGTGACCGCCGTTACAGCACTCATGCCGAATACACCCAACGCCTGAAATGTTTTCAAATCCGCCTGAATACCGGCGCCGCCCGATGAGTCGGACCCGGCAATAGTTAAAGCTGTGCGCATAATGATATCCTCAAACACTTTTTCTATAATCAGTTAAAGACTACTATTTCAGCCGAAAAATATACAGGTATTCGATAACCTGCCGATAAGAGTATTGAGTTGGCAAAGTACCCGTTTCGTCCTTTAAAAATGAAATAAATAACCACATACCGATTTATCATCCACATTTTAAAATGCTAAACAAGCACGATTCTACTCGACCTGTAAAAAACACAAACGGCGGCGCCGTCATTATTGTTGTCGCCCTGTTGCTTTTTATTGCCATCGCCGTCGGGGGAGGATACATCACTTACAATAAATTTATAAAAAAGCCCCCCTTAAAGACCAAGCTCTCCAGCGTTAAAATTAAAAAGGAACTGATTCAGTTCAGCAACAACCGTATATCCCCTGCCCTTTACCACAACATGGTAATGATTGACGACATCTTGGTAATGATGGATAAAGAGTTGGACCGGTTGAAGCGGATCAACAAACAATTCCCCAACCAAAGCGAAATTGTTTCACCCCAGGTAAAAGCCCTCAGCGATGCACATGACCGATTGTCAACTGCGCTGGCTGATGCAACAACACGAATCGAAAAAATTTACGTTACCTGGCTGGTGGATCAAAAAGAAGGCGCAGGGCAGATCCGAACCCAAAAAGGTCTACTTGCACAACAACTGGCCGAAGCCATCCGCAATGAGGCTGGGCAGATCGGCCGAATTAAAAACAATCCTGAAGCCAGATCCTGACAGGCATACTACCTGTAATTTCGATAATCCACTCCGTACTTTTTGGCCTTATAAGCGAACTTTCGAACCGTTGTTTTTAAAATATCCGCAGACAGGGTAATGTTTCCCCGTGTATTTTTTAGCGAATCGATAATCATCTCTTTTTCCAAAGCGGCTACGGCATCTTCCAGGGATAGATCCGGAAGTGTACCGCTCTCCTTGCCGGTCTGAAGCGTGGGCGGCAGATGATAACTGTGGATGGCGCCTTCCTCGCAGAGAAGCACGGCTCTTTCGATACAGTTTTCCAGTTCACGTACATTTCCAGGCCAATGATATCCCATTATCATATCAATGGCTGGTGTTGAAAGCCGTTTCACATCCCGCCCGTTCTCTTCAGCATAACGATCTAGAAAAAAGTCCGCCAATAGTAGGATATCCGTTTTTCGCTCTCTCAGCGGAGGCATGTATATGGGAAAAACATTGAGACGATAGTACAGGTCCCCCCGGAATGTATCATCCTCTAAGCCCTGCTCCAAATTTTTGTTGGTGGCGGCGACAATTCGCACATCCACTTTGAGCGTCTTGTGCCCCCCAACCCGTTCAAACTCCCTTTCTTGCAGTACGCGCAGCAATCGCACCTGCACGTCCGGTTCGATACTCCCGATTTCATCTAAGAAAATTGTCCCTTTGTGGGCCAGTTCGAAGCGTCCCGGCTTTTGCTTGACCGCACCTGTAAAGGCTCCTTTTTCATGGCCGAACAGTTCACTCTCAATCAGGTTTTTCGGAAGAGCTGCACAGTTAACCTTTACGAAAGGCATTTTCGAACGGGTGGAGTTGTAGTGAATAGAGTTGGCCACCAATTCTTTACCTGTTCCGCTCTCTCCACGGACTAACACGGTGGCATTGCTGCGCGACACCTGGCTGATCATTTGGAACACTTCCCGCATCTTGTTGCTGTTTCCGATAATGTTGTTTATCCGATATTTGTTCTCCAATTCATCCCGTAAACGCTTGTTTTCATCCCGGAGAGCTTCCTTTTCCAAGTGGATGGTCTCTAAGTTGATGGCGTGGCGAGCCAGCATGGTGGCAACTATGGACAGCAGCTTGGTCCCATCCTCCAAGGAATAATCGGGGTCGTATGACCGGTCCACGCTCAGGGCCCCTACAACCCGCTTTCCCTGCTGAACCGGGACACAGATAAAAGAGATTTCCCCCATACCTTTAATACGGCGGGATGCGGTTCGGTTTAAAAAAAGAGGTTCTTCGCTGATCTTGGGTATGGCCACGGCCTCACCGGTTTCTATAACGCCCCCTATGATCCCTTCCCCCAGCTTGTATTTCACCCGTTCCATGGCACTGTTGGAAAGGCTGTGAGCAACCTCGATGTTAATTTCATTTCTCAACGGGTTCAAAATCGAAATCGTTCCACGCTCCATCTGCATGGAAGTAGACAAGATATCAAGCACTTTATACATGG
>DAOWNV010000143.1 GCA_030642405.1 Desulfosarcina sp. | reverse complement strand
TGGTGAGAACCGTCCACTGACGGTTGGGAGCTTCCTTAAAATTGTTTTTGAAAAGCGTCAAACGCGGCTTTAAGGTCGGCCAATTCACTTTTTATGGATTGAATCCCTGCTTCCAGGTCGTCCAAACGATCGGATTGGGCATCGGTAGTTACAGAAATGGGATCGTCGGGCTTGTCGTCACATTTTTTTTCTTCAATACCCAACTGGTGCATATACCGGGACTCCTTGTGACCCGGTAGCCGCTGTAGTTGTCGTACATGGCCCCACTCAATCAATTGTTCCAATGTTTCCTGAAGTGCAGACAGGTTGTCAAAGGTATGCAGGCGATCGGTCCGGCTGCGAATGGCTCCCGGTGTCTGGGGGCCTCGAAGAAAGAGAACGCAGAGAACAGCCGCTTCGGTTTGGACCATGTTATGCTTACGGGTAAACGTTTCCTCATATTTCGGAACCCGACCCACCGTACTCTCGTTGACCAGCCCCTCGTTCTCCAAACTGTTCAAAGCCTCCACAACCGCCTCTTCATCCCAGTTCACCACCGGATTTCGGTTGGATTTTTGGTTGCAGGCATTGGTCAGCGCATTGAGGGACAAGGGATAATAATCGGGAGTGGTCATGGCTTTTTCCATGAGACTGCCGAGTACTCGTATTTCTTGTTCGCTCAGTGAATGGTCCATCTCTGCTTCCTCCGATTACAATCAGAAGTAGTTGTGCCTATTTTAATTCCTTCATCGACGCTTCCTGTTTTTGGGTCATCCCTTTTTTTTCGGAAACATAATCGGGGATTTCCAAATAGGGGATATCCACGATCTGAAAAAATTCCAAAACGAAAAGGGCGATGAGGGCGATCAGACCATAAATGATGAATTTTCCCATTTAACGCTCCTGTTATGCAAAACGCAAAATTTGTGGCGGCCTGGGGGGGAGTTGTGCTTAGGATTGTGAATTTCATCCCCAATCCTTATTTTTCCTCCAAAGAGGCTTTCAATGCAGCCAAAGCTTCTTCCGACATTCCAAAGCTATGTTCAGGAGCAGGAAACTTTGATGCCTGAACGTCTTGACCGTAAGCTTTGATCGCATCGATAATCAAAGGCCGGACTTTTTCGTATTGCTTGACAAATTTGGGAACAAACCGGTCAAACAGGCCAATCATGTCATGGGTGACCAGGACCTGGCCGTCCACACCTGCACCGGCGCCGATTCCGATGATCGGTACACTGACCGATTCGGCGAGCAGCGTACCCAGAGGAGCGGGAACCGCCTCAGCTACGATCGAGAAAGCCCCGGCGGCCTCCAGAGCCTTGACATCGTCAATGATTTTTCGAGCGGCCGTAGCATCTTTTCCCTGCATTTTAAATCCACCGAGAGCACTGGCTGTCTGGGGGGTAAGCCCCACATGGCCTTGTACGGGGATGCCGGCTTTGACAATGGCCTGAACTACCTGGGCAAAATCAACGCCCCCTTCCAGTTTAACGCAATCGCAGCCACCTTCTTTCATCAACCGGCCGGCATTGATGACAGCATCTCGGATACCGGTATTGTAACTCATAAAGGGCATGTCGCCAACGACTATGGGACGCTTACAGCCGCGTACAACAGCCTTTATATGATGAATCATCATTTCCATTGTTACCGGAACCGTACTGTCCAGCCCCAGGACCACCATGGCCAGCGAATCCCCGACCAGAACCATATCAACACCCGCCTCATCGGCAATAAGACCGAAAGGGTAGTCGTAGGCAGTCACCATCACCAGTTTTCGCCCCTTTTTTTTTGCCTGAATAATCTTTTGTATCGTCACTTTGCTATCAGTCATGGATGCCTTCCTTCCTTTGTCGGTTTGTTAAATCATAAGAGACGGTAGCTTTCAATAGTGAGCCTGCAAAGTCTCTACAAGTGTCGTCAGTGCTTGGTTGACCGGTATCGGCACACCCGCTTTTTCCGCCGCCTGTACGATATATCCATTTATCGTGGCAATTTCCGTCAATCGGCGGTTATCCACATCCTGGCCCATTGATGAGCGGTTGGTGCCTGTGGTTTCAGCCACCTTGAAAACCGTTTTCACCGGATCGCCGGTGATCGTGATGCCCAAGGCACGGGCAACGGCAACCGCTTCATTCACCGCCGATTGACAGAGTTGGCGTGTTTTCTCCAAATCCAGGAGTTGGCCGTTTTTGATGCCGGTCAAGGCCGTGATGGCATTGATGCCCACATTGATGAACAGCTTTGACCACAAAACAGTGCGGACATCTTCCTTTACATGGGTTTGAATGCCTGCCTTATTGAAAAGATCCGCCACATGTTTAGCACCGGAGAGTCCCTTTTCAGTCCAGGGCCCTATTAGGGTATCGCCTGCACCGGCATGACGAATGGCGCCGGGACGCAAAAAGGTGGCGCCATGGGAGGTCGTACCGGCAATGACTTGAGACGGATCCAACACATTGCAAATCGTGTCGGCATTGCCCATTCCGTTTTGCAGGGTCAAAACCAGGCCGGTTCGATCGGCAAGTCGACCGGCCGTTTCGGCGGCCGCTGCAGTATGCGTCGACTTCACAAAAATGAGGCACAGCTCAGTCGGGCCGATCCGATTGATATCAGTTGTTGCCAAAATAGAAATTTTGCGAGAAGTATCTTCTCTCTCAACGGTCAAGCCCTTGGCATTCACTTTATCCACATGATCTTTTCGAATATCAAACAAAATCACCTTATGGCCGGCCTCTGCCAGCAGGGCGCCAAACAGGCTGCCCATGGCACCGGCTCCGATCACCGAGATCTTCATGATAACTTTCCTTTCCCCTTGTTGAGCCAGCAGGCCACACGGTGGTTTTCCTTTACTTCGACCAACGGCGGCCTCCGGTCCCGGCATGAATTAAATGCATGAATGCACCGTGGATGGTATGGACAGCCGGCTGGTAAAGCAGCGGGATCCGGTGGTTCTCCTTCCACTGGAACCGGCGGCAATGGAATCAGAGGGTCCGGTTGAGGGACGGCGGCCACCAGGGCACGGGTATATGGATGTATGCAAAACTCGTGAAAATCAGAAGATTGGGCTTCTTCCACCAGGGATCCGGCATACATGACCGCAACACGATTACAAAAGTGTTCCACCACACCCATATCATGGGAGATGAATAAATAGGTGAGGCCGAATTTCTGTTGCATGTCTTTCATCAGGTTGAGGATTTGGGCTTGAATGGAGACATCAAGCGCGCTGACCGGCTCGTCTGCCACTACGAAATCCGGTTGGACACACAGAGCACGGGCGATGCCGATGCGTTGGCGCTGACCGCCGGAAAATTCGTGGGGATAACGGTCAAGATCATTGGCCCTTAATCCTACGGTGGAAAGCAAATCACCTGCCAAGGCTCGTCTTTTGCCTTTTGAGAGCGTTGTACCATTGAGCAAGGGTTCGGTAATGCTGTTTCCGACGGTTAACCTTGGATCCAGGCTGGCATAGGGATCCTGAAAAATAATCTGCATCCGCTTTCTAAGCGGCAGCATCGCTTTTCGATCCAGATTGCTAATTTCCTCGTTACAAAACCGTATGGTCCCCCTGGTGGAACTGATAAGCTTGACCACCAGACGGGCAAGTGTGCTTTTTCCGCAGCCTGACTCCCCCACCAGACCCAGACTTTCTCCCCGGTTCAGAGAAAAGCTGACACCGTCAACGGCTTTGATCCATCCTTTGGGTCTTGAAAACCAACCACCGCCAATTGGAAAGTGTTTGGACAGATCCGTCACAGTCAATAAAGGTTCCAGATTCAATATTTTTTTGTACCTTAAAAATTTGTTAAACTGAGCCGTTCTGTGCCGTCGGTCAAGCTATAGATTTTATATAGCTTACACGAGGAGGATTGCAAGGGGACTTTTTGCATTTTTCAAGGTTTTCGATTTTACGGTATGGGTATAAATCATCGTTGTTCTGATATCGCTGTGGCCTTAAAATTAGGTCAGTGTTTTTGCCTGGAAAACCATTGCCGGATAAACTACTAGCTTAGCAGGCATTAAATAGCTCGATTAAAGATCCAAGCAATGATATTGGTGTGCTGATCAACATTGCCAACAAAAAAATATTGGCTGAGAGATATATAGCAAATCATAAAAATAATAATGGTCACAACAATTAACCGGACTATCATATATGAAAAACTTATACGAAAACACCTTCCAATCTGTTGAAGATATTAAGCAGGAATTTGAAACACATAGCTACATCTGTAACACACAAATTGCTACCTGTGTGTATATTGCCTACAACCTGCAAAAACCCGTAATGGTTGAAGGTCCTGCGGGTGTAGGTAAAACAGAGCTGGCAAAAACAACCGCGGATATTCTGGGTGTGCCGTTAGTGCGTTTACAATGCTATGAAGGTCTTGATGAGTCAAAAGCACTATACGAATGGAAATACGGCAAACAGATGCTCTATACACAACTGCTTAAAGATAAGCTCAGCGAAATACTCGACGGTGCCGTCAGTCTGCGTCAGTCAATGACCAAGTTACAGGGCTACGAAGACCTCTTCTTTTCAGAAGACTTTCTGGAGGCAAGACCTTTATACCGAGCACTGCAAGAAGAGCATGGCTGCGTATTATTGATTGATGAAATTGATAAGTCCGACCATGAATTTGAAGCGTTTCTGCTTGAAATTCTGTCTGAATTCCAAGTCTCCATTCCAGAATTAGGTACTCTCGGGGCAAAAATTAAACCTCTAGTATTCCTGACCAGTAATGATACTCGCGAAATGAGTGATGCACTCAAACGTCGCTGCCTGCACCTCCACATTGGCTTTCCCGATGAAAAACTGGAACGTAAAATTCTCAACACACGCGTTCCCAATCTTTCTGAAACACTCAGGAAGGAAGTTGTTTCTTTCGTTCAGCAAGTTCGTAACCTTGACATTAAAAAAGTGCCGTCAATTTCTGAAACCATTGACTGGGCTAAAACATTGCTGCTTTTGCACGCAGAACATCTGGAAAGGGAAACAGTCATAGAAACACTGAATGTTTTCTTGAAATTTGAAGAAGACATCGATGCTGTCAATGAGCAAGTGACCACATTCATCAGGAAGGCCAAACCCTATACGGAGTAGGTCATTATGCAACAAACGCTCGAAGATTTTTATAAAGTTGTACGCTCGGCTGGTATTGATATTTCAATTGCCGATAGCATTGAAACCAGTAAAACAGTTGAGCTGGTGGGCTACAGCAACAGAGATACGCTAAAACATGCTCTGTCTCTGTCTCTTGCTAAAACAGTGGATGAAAAACAGATACTTGATGAATGCTTCGAGCAGTTTTATTCTTTTAAATCTTTCCAAAAAAATAAGGGTATCGGCGACAAAACAGCAGGAGACGGTGGGGATGGTGATCAGTCAGATGACCAAAAATCTGCCGCCGATCAAAAGGACCCTGAATACACCGGTGAAATTGAGCTCGCAAAAATGTTGATCGAGCAAGATAAGGCCGCGCTTGCCCAGTCTATGAAAAAAGCAGCCCGTGAATCGGGCATGACTGATATCTGGTTATTTACCCAAAAAGGTATTTATACCCGAAGAATAATGGACAAAATGGGTGCACAGGAACTCAATAAAGAAATTGTAGCACTCGGCAAAGGAGATGGTCCAACAGATAGTGCCCTGGCCGGAAAATTACGTTGGGCACAAAAATACCTCTTCAATGAGGTGCGCAATTTTGTTGAACAACAATTGTTAATGTTTGGCAAAACGACATCTCAAACAATTCACGAAGAGTTTCTTAAAAATACCTGCCTTTCAAATATCGAAAAGCGCGATTTTGAGACAATGAACAAAATCGTACGCAAAATGGCAAAACGTTTGAGCTCTCTTTATTCCAAAAAACGTAAACGAAAGGATCGGGGTCAGCTCGACTTTAGAAAAACCCTTCGCAACAACGTCGCTTACGATGGCGTCATATTTAATATTTTCTGGAAGATGAAAGTCGTCGACAAACCCCGCATTCTCGCCTTATGTGATGTCAGTGGCTCGGTTTCATCTTACTCGCGGTTTCTGCTTTTGTTTTTATACAGCCTCAGTGACGTGCTTGATCGAATCGACACCTGTGTGTTCACCAACACCTTAATTGACGTCAATGATATTTTTGATAAGTTCCCTGTTCAGCAGGCCGTCGAAAAGATCGTTTACGAATTTGGCATGAGTGGTTCCGACTACGGTAATACGTTTCTTGATCTTAAAGATAAATACATGGATAAGATAGACAACAAAACAACAGTCATTATTCTTGGCGACGCTCGCAACAATAGACTGGATCCACAAACAAAAGTGATGAAACTTCTGTATCAGCGCGCCAAAAGGGTCATCTGGCTTAACCCTGAAACTAAAAGCTTCTGGGGCATCGGGGATTCAGAAATGTTACGATACAAACCCTATTGCAACGTAGTGAAGGAGTGCAACACAGTTACTCATCTCAAATTGATGGTTGACACCATACTTAAAATATCAGCTCAAGCAGCATAAAGTTTTATTAAATCTTAAACCTTTCAACCAGTGTATTTAATTGCTGGGATAGTTGATTCAAGTCGTTTGAATTATCATTTATTTGGATACTGTTATTTGAAAGGTCGGAAACAGATTGATTTACCTCGGCAATATCGTCCGCAATCTGATTCGCGCTTGTAGAATTATGAGATAGATTTTCATTTACCTCCTGAATGCCCTGGCAGGCTTGGCCGACATTATCGGCAATTTCGCCGGTGGTAACCGACTGTTCTTCAACCGCCGTGGCAATAGTTGCCACGATGTTATTAACATCGCTGATAACACTAACTATCTTTTCTATGGAGGAAACTGCATTATCAGTGGATTCCTGATTGGCGCTGATTTTTATTTTGATTTCCTTTGTTGCTATTGCCGTCTGGCTGGCCAGTTCCTTAATTTCATTGGCGACCACGGCAAAACCTTTGCCGGCTTCACCTGCCCTAGCTGCTTCAATAGTGGCGTTTAAGGCCAACAGGTTGGTTTGATCGGAAATGTCGGTAATAGTTTCTGTCACCTTACCGATTTCAGCCGCAGTAGCGCCTAATTCTTCAATTTTTTTCGATACATCTTTAGCTTGAACAACGGCTTCATCTGTAATGACACGCCCATTTTGAGAATTGCCGGCGATTTCATTTACACTTGAAGTTAACTGTTCAGCAGCGGTTGCTACCATATTGATATTTATTGAAGCCTCTTCC
>DAOWNV010000051.1 GCA_030642405.1 Desulfosarcina sp. | reverse complement strand
GGCAGTCGGCATTAACGAAGATCGATTGGCGAAGTAATCTATCTTAGAATTGGCTTTCTGAAAAGAAAAAACTTTGAAATTGATAAAATATTCGTTAGTACGCTATACTATGGTACGCAATCAAACGGGATGCGCTCGAATTTTAACAATCATTGCAAAGGATAACAGGTGAAATGAAAGACAAAGTGGGAATCTATTATTATCCGAATCCGGAAAACAAGCGTATACGCATGTATGTGCGTGAAAAGGGGGGCGAAGTTGAGTTTAGAATTAGAAACGAGGATGACTCCGGCATCTGGAACGAACATGGATGGATTCCCCATACCGCCATTTTGCAGGCTCAGGTACTATACAAAAACCGGGGAACCTTCGATCCCAACAGGGCTTATGATATCGAAATAGCTAAAGTTGTGATTAAAGACGATGGATAAAGTATCAATGATTCTTCAAGGGATCGCCGGAGTGGTGACGTTTCTTCTCCTGGCCTGGTGGATGGGAGAAAACCGAAAGCAGGTGTCCATAAAAAGGGTCTGCGTGGGAATAGGGGTGCAGTTCATACTCGGCCTGGTCCTTCTAAAAATACCTGTCTTCAGACAATTTTGCCTCTTTTTGAACGCGATAGTCATGGCCCTGGAGGCTGCGACCACAGCCGGCACATCCTTTGTTTTCGGGTATCTCGGGGGCGCTAAACTCCCTTTTGCAGAATCCTATCCGGGTGCTGCATTCATTCTTGCGTTTCGGGCGCTGCCCCTGGTTCTCATTATCAGCGCCTTGTCGGCACTGCTTTTCCATTGGCGCGTTCTTCCCTGGGTTGTCCGTTTTTTTTCCTGGTGCCTGCGGAAAACCATGGGCCTTGGAGGTGCCGAAGGCCTTGGCGTATCGGCCAATGTTTTCGTGGGCATGGTGGAGTCTCCTCTGTTTGTTAGACCCTATGTGGAAAAAATGACCCGAAGCGAGCTGTTTACATTGATGACGGTAGGGATGGCCACCATCGCCGGTACGGTGATGGTGCTGTATGCGAGTATCCTCAAAGAGGCGATCCCCGGCGTGATGGGGCACATCCTTATAGCCTCCGTGATCAGTGTACCGGCTGCAGTAACCGTAGCTAAGGTAATGGTTCCTGAAACCGAATCGCCGACCGGAGGTGAACTCACAGTTGATCAACCGGATTCCGGCGCTATGGATGCCATTACGCGAGGTACACTCCAGGGTGTTGATTTGTTGATCAATATCATTGCTATGCTCGTGGTTCTGGTTGCACTGGTTCATCTGGTGAATACATTGTTAGGCATATTCCCTCACGTCGGTGGCCGGACCATTACCCTTGAGCGGGTGTTGGGAGGAGTGATGGCGCCCTTGGTTTGGCTTATGGGGGTGCCATGGTCAGAATGTTCCGTGGCCGGAGGTCTTATGGGAATAAAGACCGTTCTCAACGAGTTTTTAGCCTATCTGGAACTCAGCCGACTCTCTCCGGAAGCGTTGGGTGATCACAGCACCCTGATTATGACCTATGCCATGTGCGGATTTGCCAACCCAGGGAGCCTTGGAATCATGATTGGAGGCCTGGGGACCATGGCCCCGGGTCGTCGAAGTGAAATCGTCTCTTTGGGATTACGGTCCGTTGTGGCCGGCACCCTGGCCACATGCATGACTGGTGCTGTGGTGGGAATCCTTATGTAGTGCCCATCCATAAATGGTTATTTTGCCCGATATCTGTGTTGCGCTCAAAATTTTATCCTCGAAATATCAACTATATGCCTCCGGTAAAATTTTTCGCACGCCTTGATCTCGACCAAAATTCCTCATTTCTGGACGGACACTATGTAGCTACTTTTTGCAAAATCGCTTTAACAATATTGCCGTCGGCCGAGGAACCGAAGTTGGCCATGATGGGGCCCATGGCCTGCATTTTGTTCTTGTAGGATGAAAAATCGATGTTAGAGACGATCCAATCCCTGATTTCATCTTCAGATGCCATTTGAGGAAGATAGGCTTCAATAGTGTCGATAAAAGGGGATGTTTCTCCCCGGCCGCTTTTTTCCAGCATCTCCTTTTCCGATTTAATCAGTTTTTTTAAAATCAGGATGATTTCATCATCCGTAAATTGTTTTTTATCCGAACGCGCCATTTCTCCCAGAATAACGCGAAGTGCATCTTTTTTGGTAATGTTTTTTTCCTTCATGGCGGATTTCAGATCTGTTTTCAGTTTATCTTGTAAGTTCATTGTATTATCCTTGAGCAAGTATTCCATGACAGATGATTTCTTGCATCTTGCTTGAACAGGCCGATGGGTTTAGGTGCATAAACACTCAATTCAATGCTCCCTCACTTTTTCAATGCAATTAAGTTTTGTCAAGGCAATTGCCTATCCATAATAGAATAACCCTATTATTCCTTTTTGTTTATCCATTTGTCATCGTATACTTGCCAAGCCACTGGGACCGAATTATAATTGCAGCGTAATAAGACTCACAACAACCGGAATAAACAATGCGACTATTATTGGTAGAAGACGACGAAAAAATCGCCTCATTTATAAAAAAAGGGCTTAAAGCTGAAGGATTTGCTGTGGATCATGCTCCGGATGGAAATGCAGGTCTGGAACTTGGCCTCACCGAGCCATACGATGCGGCGATTGTGGATATCATGCTTCCCGGGCTGGACGGCCTATCACTCATTGGAAGAATGCGCAGGGAAAAGGTGATGACCCCGGTGATTATCCTGAGTGCCAAAGGGTCCATTGATGACCGGGTCAAAGGCCTTCAGACCGGTGGCGACGACTACTTGAGCAAACCCTTTGCTTTTTCTGAACTGCTTGCGCGGGTTCAGGCATTGATTCGTCGTGCCAGTGGTGCCAAGGAGCCCACGAGGCTTTCCTGCGGAGATCTGACTATCGATCTGTTGTCCCGGGAGGTTCGCCGCGAGGGTGGGGAAATAGAGTTGCAGCCGCTGGAATACTCTTTGTTGGAGTATCTAATGCGAAATGCGGGCCGTGTAGTGTCCAAGACAATGATTATGGAACATGTCTGGGATTACCATTTTGATCCTCAGACCAATGTCGTGGAAGCGCGCATTTGCAGGCTTCGGGACAAGGTTGACAAGGGGTTCTCCGAAAAACTGATCCATACCGTTAGAGGGGTGGGGTATGTCCTCCGTCAACAGGTTTAGTTTTCTCAGGACCCTCTCCTTTCGGCTAACCTTGTGGTATGGAGTCATCTTTTCCTTGTTGTTTTGCCTGGCTTTTTTTTTCTTCTATGTGTTCATTACTAACAATCTGATGCAACGGTTGGACAATAGTCTTGCCGAAAAAATATCTGAGTTTGAGGCGATTTATAACCTACAGGGAATCGAGGATGTTAAAGCCGCTGCATTAGCAGAATCCCAGGCTGCGGGTGAGAAGAAAATCTTTTTGCGTCTTTTGTATGCCAGTGGCGTGGCGTTTTCCTCTTCAAACATGTCCTATTGGCATCAAATCGGGATTAACCGGGATGCAGTGGGAAGGCTTGTCGAAGGCGGTTCTAATGTATACGAAACCCTCACTCTTCCAGGCCGGGCGGATCGTGTTCGTATCGTTTACGGCATAATCGGCAGAGGCGTGGTTGTTCAGTTGGGCTATACGATGGAGAATGATACAGCCTTTATTGGTATTTTCAAAAAGATATTCCTTCTTACTATGTTCGTGTTCTTTTTGACCGCTGTTCTGGTGGGATGGTTTATGGCCAGGCGAGCTCTTTCCGGTGTGGAAGCTGTTACCAGGACAGCACGGCAGATATCGGAAACCGACCTGAGTCGACGGGTCCCTGTTCCAGCTCGCCATGAAGAGGTGGATCGGCTTGCGGTAACCTTCAACCAGATGCTGGATCGAATAGAAAAGCTGGTTACCGGGATTCGTGAAATGAGTGACAATATAGCCCATGATCTGAAAAGTCCTGTGGCGCGGATTCGGGGGCTGGCGGAACTCAGCCTTTCCGGAACAACCGGTGCGACTGATGAACAATTGGCGGCCAATTCCATCGAAGAGTGCGACAGGCTGCTTGACATGATCAATACCATGTTGATGATTTCCAAAACCGATGCCGGTGCTGGAGATCTGAAGATCATTAAAGTGAACATTTCAGAGGAAATTCGTCGTGCTGTGGCCCTGTTCAGCCCTCTGGCTGAAGACAAAGGGCTTTTAATGATCTGTGAGGTACCGGATCGCCTGATATTGGAAGGGGACTTAAAATTGCTGCAGCGGGCCATTGCCAATCTTATCGACAACGCCATCAAATATACTTCGGCTCCTGGAAAGATTGACATCCGTGTTTTTCATGATAAAGAAAATACCGAAAAGATTCATGTTATCGTCAAGGATAACGGTGTCGGGATCAGTGACCAAGATCTTCCTAAAGTTTTCAATCGGTTCTTTAGATGCGATCAGAGCAGAGCGACGGGCGGTTCAGGGCTTGGGTTGAGTTTGGCCAGGGCGATCGCCCGAGGCCACGGTGGGGACGTTGACGTTGAGAGCACTATCGGGAAAGGAAGCATCTTTACCTTGAGTTTGCCAATTTTTCCACCGCTGCAAAGCTGACCTAAGGATTGGGGACAAAAGAAAGTTCACGATCCTAAATTACAGTGGCCTTTTTTCGGTTTTTTCTCATTTGTAATGATCACAGGCGGCACAGGATATCCAATGACGGAAATTCAGATTGTTTATGTAGTGGGTGGTGGAATTACCGTTTTGCTGTTGGTAGCCATCATTACCTTGCTTGTGTCCCGAGTCCGGTTGAAGACAGAGCTTGCCGGCAAAACCCATTTCTCAAAAATAATGGAGCAGGATCTGAAAAGCAGTCGGGAAGAGATTGCTCTTCTTGCTGCTAAGAACCTGACCCTGGAAAAGCGGCTTTCACAAGTGGATACGGAGCTGGTTGCTGAACGTCGACAAACCCAAGAAAAAATTGATTTGCTCAACGATGCCAGGAAGAGAATGACAAACGAGTTTCAGGTTTTGGCTCAGCGAATCTTAGAAGAGAAAGGGCAACACTTTTCCGACCAAAGCCGCCTTCAGATGGCGGGGCTGATCAATCCATTGAGAGAGCAGCTAAACGGCTTCAGGAAAAAGGTCGAGGATGTTTACGACAAAGAGTCACGGGATCGCATGGCTTTACAAGGTGAAATCAACCAACTGAAACATTTGAACGAAAGAATCGGCGAGGACGCTCTGAACCTGACCAATGCTCTGAAAGGGGATGTGAAAACCATGGGCGGCTGGGGTGAAGTGATCCTGGAGAGAATCATGGAAACGTCGGGCTTGGAGAAAGGACGGAACTACGAGACTCAAGTGAGTTTTTCAGATGCTTGCGGCAGGCGTTACCAGCCCGACGTAGTGGTCCGGTTACCCGAAGGAAGGGATGTGATCGTCGATGCCAAGGTTTCCCTTACTGCCTATGAACGCTTCCACTCGGCCGACGATGAAAGAGTCCGCAAATTAGCGATGAAAGAGCATTTAACCTCTTTGAGAAATCACGTCAACGGTTTGAGCAAAAAGCAATATGAAGACCTGGATGGTGTCCGTACCCTTGATTTTGTTCTTATGTTTGTACCTGTTGAAGCGGCCTTTTTCACGGCGCTGGAACACGACCGGTCTCTTTTTACAGAAGCTTTTGAAAAAAATGTGATTCTTGTATCACCATCCACGCTGCTGGTTACCCTGCGAACCATTGAAAATATTTGGCGGAACGTGGACCAGAATGAAAATGCTTTGAAAATTGCCCGCCAGGCAGGGGGACTTTACGATAAATTTGTCGGCTTTGTCGAATCGTTGGAGGAGGTTGGCAGGCAATTGGATCGAGCAAAAGAAGCCTACCAAACAGCTCGGGATCGCCTTACTACAGGACGAGGGAACCTGGTCCGGCGTGCAGAGCAGCTCGTCGCTATGGGGGTGAAGGCCCATAAGACCCTTCCAGCCTCCTATGCGAGTGACTTGAATATTAAGGAGGAAGCATGTTTAAAAAAGCAGAACGACTGACCTCTCGGAATCTGGTTGACGGTGTTGATCTCAGCATCATGGTTCATGGTGAGAAAACCCTTATGGCCCGGTTCAAATTAAAAAAAGGGGCTGATCTGCCATCCCACCATCATATCCATGAACAGACCGGTCTGCTGATTTCCGGCAGGATGGTATTGACCATGGACGGGGTGGATCATGATGTCGTACCGGGTGACAGTTGGTGCATAGGTTCCGATATTTCCCACAGCGCCAAAGCTTTGGAAGACTCCGTTGCTGTGGAGGTGTTTTCTCCGGTAAGGGAGGATTATCTACCTGATTAATATTCCATGTTCAATCGATAAAGGATTGTGGCGGTGTTTAAAAAAAAACGATCATTTGAAGAAAAAATCCTTATTCTGGGCCTTGGCGGTGTTGGGACCTATTTGACCAAGCGGTTGGTCCATGAAGGCTATGCAGTTACCGCCATCGAACCGGACAGCAAGTTAATCAGCTATGCCGACCGCTATCTCGATGCCCGATTGATCCAGGGTTCCGCCCTGAGTATTGCGTGCTGGCGGGAAGCCGATGCGGAAACTATAGATGTGCTGATCGCCGTCACCAATAACGATGCCGTCAATATGCTGTCCGCGATGATTGCCGATCGATTCGGCATCCCCATAAAAATTGCCCGCGTCCGTTCCATGGATTTCGATATCGAGGATGCCGTGCTCAGTGCGGATGAACTGAAAATCGATTTGGTTATTCATCCGGAAGAGTTGGCGGCGCAGGAAATCGTTCGGCTGGTGGAGCGGACGGCAGGAAATGAGATCATCGATATTGCCGATGGTCAGATCCAGCTTATGGCTACCCATGTGAAGGATACCTCCCTGTTGGCTAACCAGAACTTGAAGACACTGTCAAAAAATTACAATGCATTTCCTTTCCGGGTGGTGGCCATCGCAAGGGGGATTACCACGATTCTGCCGGGTGGCGATCACATCATCCTTCCCCCAGGATCAGGTTTTAATCATGGCTTCAAAACATGATCTTCCCCAATTGATGGCTCTTACAGGTGTCAAACAGCAGCGGCGGCACCGCGTGATGATCCTGGGCGGTGGACTGGTGGGGTCCCGTGTAGCTGAACTGATGGGTAAAAATGTGCAGGTGAAGATTGTTGAAAAAGACGAAAACCGGGCTGCCGAATTATGTCATCTGCTTCAACACACCGAAGTGCTGCATGGTGACGGGTCAGATGCCGAGACACTGAATCTGGCCGGTCTGACCGATATGGATACGTTCATCACTGCGACCGGTGACAATGAAACTAACATCATGAGTTGTATGCTGGCCAAACATCTGATGAATACCGCAAACGGCAACGATGACAGCAAGGACCGAAAGACCATCTCGTTGGTGAATAAAGAGGAGTATCTGGTGCTTGCCGCCACCAGCGGATCGGACATCGCCTTGAACAAGAAAGTGCTGGCGGCAAACGAGATTCTGAAGTTTATACGCCGGGGGGAGTTGCTTTCCGTCGCCCACCTTCACGGATTCGATGCGGAGGTGGTGGAAATCATGGTGATGAACGGGGCTACTATCACAAAGGTTCCTTTGTCCAAACTGGATCCGGCCTATCGTGGAAAAATCCTTATCGGTGGTGTTTTCCGGGACAATCAGTGGCAAATTGCCGTGGGTGATACCCGTCTTCATGCCGATGAACGAGTGATTGTTGTCTGCAAATCCTTACATTTAAGAGATGTTCACAAATTGTTTTTGGGATAGCCGCCTATTTTTTCCAAAAAGAGGGATAAAAAATGACTAACGCGGAGAACATTTCCAATCGTCCCACCAGCATGTTGTAGGAGAGAAACCACTTTCCCGCATCGGAAATGAAGGCGTAGTTTTCAGAGGGTCCGACGGCGCCGAAACCGGGGCCTATGTTCATCAACGCTGCGATAACGGAACTCATGGCCGTCACATAATCCATATCGTCGGTGAGTACCATCACGCACCCACCGGCCAGAACCATAAAGATGTTCACTATGAAATAGCAGACGGACAGATGGATAATGGAATTGTCCACCGGGCGCTGGTTCAAACGGACGGAGATGATGGACATTGGCTGGAAAAAAATTTTTTTTATGGTAGCCGCCATGAATTTGCATAAAACTATATAATGAACCACTTTTATTCCGCTTGTTGTTGAACCGGCACAGGCACCTATAAAGCACACGGCATAAAGGAACATCTGGCTTGACTGGGGCCACAATTCATAGTCGGCGGTTGTAAACCCCGTTGTGGTTAAAAGACTGGTAACCTGAAAAGTCCCGTAGCGGATAGCATTCCACAACCCGTAGGTATTCTCTTTCCATAAAAGCCATGAGACCATGGTGCAGAAAAATAGCATGAATCCTACATACCAGCGAAACTCCGTGTTGACCCGCAATGCACGCCAGTCTCCCCGGACAACTTGATAAAACAGTACGAAAGTCGTCCCACCTAAAAACATGAATAAAATGATGATCCAGTCAAAATAGGCGTTGTTATAATGTCCGATGCTATCGTTATAAGGAGAGTAGCCGGAGGTCGATACGGTCCCAAACGCGTGGCACAAGGCATCGAAAAGGCTCATGCCTCCGAGGCATAGCAAAATGATCTGGGCCAGGTTTAAAACCATATAAATGATCCAAAGACGGACCATGGTATCCCGGTTGCGGGCATGAAATTTTTCTTTGGTAATGACCTGGCCCGGTGAGGATTCCGCCCGAAAAATACGCAACCCACCCATTCCGTGGGGCAGAAAAATAACAGTCAGTGTTAAAAAACCCATACCGCCCAGAAGGTGGGTTTGACTTCGCCAGAACAGCAACCCGTGAGGCACTGCTTCGATATCCGTAAGTATGGTGGCACCGCTTGTTGTGTAACCTGACATCATTTCGAAAAACGCATCCGTAAAGGATGGGATGGAGCCATGAAGTATAAAGGGCAGGGTGCTAAGTGCGGAAACCAGGACCCAGCCGAAAACGGCAATGAATATGCCGTCTTTTATACCCAGATCGTGGTGCTTTTTGAAAAACCACCACAAAGGAATACCCAGTAAAAGTGTAATGAATGATGAAATCAGAATGGATTGGAAATCACCTTCCTGGTAAATCAATGAACAGATCAGCGGGATTCCCATGGAGAAACCGGTGACCATGAAAAGGGTCCCAAAAACATGAAGAATTGAAAACGGGTGCATGATAGTAGTCTAACCGGTTAAAACATGTTCAATCGTATACGTTTCGCATCGGGTTATATCTCACGTATGGTGAAAATGCAAAGCGGCTGTTTTTAAGACAATGCATTATTGACAGGATTGCTTTTGTAACGTTGTTACCGTTGAAGCAGCGGCACTGGCTGCGGGTGTGGATATGGCCTTCAATGCCCGGGCGTTTGAAAACGTCGAGAGCTTTTTCAAAATTTTAAAACACCCCATGTCGGAATCCAACCGGAAACAGGCATTGCTGTCCAAGGGATGCAAGGTTTTATATAATAGTGATGATTTCTCCTCGGGACCGCGTTCAGGATGTCAAAAAATTGGTGGATAAACTCAAGGAAAAAAACCGGGAGGAGACACGATCGCATAAGCGTAGCTACAGGTTGAAGGACATTTACGGGCGACACAGGCAGAATGGGTGAGAACATATGAAATTATTGGAGCTGACCGTCAGGACCTTATGCGGTATCAGGGCCTGGACGGTTGCCGATGCAGCCTACCTTTACAGCCAGACGAAGGACAATCAGGAGTCGGTCCTATCGGCTGCCGCAAAGCTGTTTAGAAAAGGGGCCTGCCACAATAAATTGTTTCAACAAAAATCTCATCTGTTTTTCATGGCTGTGTTCCGGTAAATACGTGGATCAAGCGATCTTTGCCGGCTTCATCTTCATCTTCGACTGTGATTGCACTGTCCCAGTGAGCCAGCACACCGGGATCGGTAACCACCATTATTGGACAGTCGGCCCGGTAACCGACCCGCTCCACGACACTACCAGGGTACCATTTGCCTGATTTTTCCTTGGTATGGGACCCCATGATGATAAGATCGATATTATTTTCCCCGGCACAATTGAGTATCTCCTGGTGGGGTAGGGCTCCTGGCCGGATCAGGGACTTGTGGTCGGTGCCGTCCAAGTATGCCGCATAAGATGATTCAAGCCGTTTTGTGGTATTGGCCGTATCGGCGGCATAATCGCTGCGGGTATATTTGGGGAACGGGGGCACTGGGATCATGTGAAATACAAACAGTCGGCTGTGGTAGTGCGCAGACAACTTTGCAGCAAAACGGACCGCACATTCACAGGACCTGGAGAAATCGACAGCGACCAGCACCCGCTGAAACAACATTTGGTGTTTATCCGCGGCTCGGTTGACCACACTCACCGGTAAGGTCTCCCGGGTGATGACGTTCTCCACCGTCGACCCGACCCGGCCGGCAATCCGCACAACTCCTTTCTCTTCCGCCCGGGTCGAATGGGGACCCAGCACGATTAGATCGGCATCCACCGTTTTGGACCAGCGCAAGATCTCTTCCCACGGGAAACCGGCGGTAACTCCCACCTCATGGGCGATGCCTGACAGATCGTCTTGATACGTCTTTTCCAACTCTCGACGAATCCGATTTTCATAGTTTGCGTCGGCGGTCAGTTCCGATCCGGTTTCAAAATGGCGCACCAGGCGGCGATTTTCTGTCGAGGTGGATTCCATGACATGCAGCAGATAAAGACGGGCTCCCTGCTGCTTAGCCATCCGGGCAGCCGATATCACCGGAGCATCGCCGGTGGTGACCATGTCTGTAGCAGCCAAGATTCGATTAAACATATTTGCCTCCTTTTGGGGTGGCACCGTTCCACAAGGCTTCGGTTAGCAGTATTTGCTGAAGACAAACCGCAGGTGGGTTTTCGGTATCCACGATAATATGGATCTCATTTCCCATCCGGTCCAAGGGTTCGAAGCGCTTCTTGAATGCCGGCAGGTGAACCAGCCGGGCATCGGACACGGAGGGTGTGTTTTCACGTTGCAACAGGCGTTCGGCAAGGATTGAATCTGAGGCTCTGCATTCTACGAAAACAGGTGTGGCCTCCAGGCATGCGGCGATTCGCATGGTTTCCGACCGCTGAACCGCTTGGCTGAAGGTGGCATCGATCACAACGCTTTCCCCTTTTTTAAGGTCCTCCCTGGCCTGCGCGAACATGTGCCCGTATGTTACCTTGGTTGCGTACGCCGAGTAAATCCCTTGCCCGAAAGCGGATTCAACGGATGAGCCTGATGAATCGGCAAACAGTTTTTTGCGTATTACATCCGAAGGGATCACTCTGATGTCAAAGACAGCCGCCAGTCGCTTGGCCATGGTGCTTTTTCCCGATGCGGGCAAGCCATATACCACCCACAGGATTGGCCGGTTTAAGGCGGCGGCATAGTCATGGGCCAGATTGAGGTAGGCTTGGGCAGCCGTGCGCATCGTGTCATGTTTCGTGTTGTGGCCGCCGCATTCCAGGAGGTGAAAACAGCTTACCTTGCAGCGTACCATGGCCCGGTAGCAACGGTAAAAATTTAGCAGCGGCAGAGCACCGATGTCCTTGGTATGTTTTAGGTACAATCGGATCAACGTCCAGGCTGTTTCCGAAAAATGGTTGTATTCCAGATCCATGGTCAGAAACGCCAGATCGCTGATGATATCCAGATAGCGCAGCCGGTCGTTGAATTCAATACAGTCGATGATCTGAATACCGTTTTTCGTAAAGTAGACATGATCGGTTCTAAGGTCCCCGTGGCAATCCCTTATCTTCCCCTCTTGTCGGCGCCGCCGAAAAAGGCATTTATGCTTGAAATAAAAAAGACGCGCCTTCGACCACACGAACGCTAATTGTTGCCGGTCTATCCACACATCGGTAAATGGTTCTACCTCCTGCAGATTCTCCTCCCAGGCAAGGTCGCCGGACGAGGAAATTGTACTATCTGTCGAGGTCTGTGTGTAAAAGCCGACCAGCAGGCTGATCAGTTTTTCGATATCTTTTTGGTCCAGCGTGTTGTGCTGCAGACGCTGTAGCATGGAATCGGATTCTGCGAGCTGGTGCATCTTCACGGTGAACTCCACTGGGACACCCGGACCGGAGAGGGTGTAGCCGTCTTCCTGGGCGGTGATTGGAAGAGTTTTTATGTAAACATCATGGGACAGGCGACGGTTCAGGGCCACCTCCTGTTGGCAATAGTACTGCCGCTTCTCAAGGCTCGAAAAATCCAGAAACCCCAGGTCCACCGGTTTTTTAATTTTGTAAACGAAGG
>DAOWNV010000090.1 GCA_030642405.1 Desulfosarcina sp. | reverse complement strand
GGTAACATCGCCCATTGCTTTTAAATAGCGATGCGGGTCGAAATTCAAATTTCGCCATTGGATCAGGTGGACCGGATGTTTTTCCAAAAAAACGGATAATGCTGCCGCCTCTTCCGGTGTGTCGGAAAACCCCGGACAATTCAGGTAGTTGACGGCTACATGTTTCTTTCTGGAAATAGCCAGATCGATACTCTCCAGAACTTGGGAAAAGTGGTACCCTTTGGGTCTGAAATAGGCATTGTAACAGACTTCCCGCACCGAGTTCATGCTCACCCGAATGCTGTCCAGGCCTGCATTAAAGAGTGGGGCCAGGACTTCGGGCAGGCTGGCGTTGGTGTTCATGTTGATGGTTCCTTCGGCTGTTTTTTCCCGTATCAATTCAATGGCCGGGCCGATGACCCGAGCTGCCATGAGCGGATCTCCTTCACAGCCCTGACCAAAGCTTACCACGCTTTTTTTTACCCGGCGAATATGGGCCAGGGCAACACCGGCGATCTCTTCCGGCGATGGAGTAAAGGCAATACGGTTCTGACTGCTTGTAAGCTCCTCGTCATCCTGCAAGGAGATGCAGCCCAGGCACCGGGCATTACAGGTCTGAGAAGTCGGCAAAGGCGCTTCGTATCGACCGAGAAAAAAGTTTTTTCCCGCAGGGCAACCGTATGTCAGGGCACAGTGCTCAAGATGGCGGGCCAGGCGATTGTCAGGGAGATGAACTTTCATCTGTTCGACGCCGGAAACAACTTTTGTACGCGGCATGCGCCTCAAATCCTGGCGTGGTTCAGTGTCTACAACAATGGCGGCGGACCAAAACCCTTTTTGATGCCAGCCCACCGCACCGTATGAAAAAAGAGGTAACATCCGCGCCTGGGGGCGTTCTTCGTAGGCACAAGTATGGGACAACACCACGCCGGGTGAATTAAAAACCGCTACGGGAAAAATCCGCTCGTTTGGATCGTACGGATTTTTTTGGAGAAGTTTTACCTGGCCCGTTGATAGATCCAACACCACAGGAATCCGGTCCGGCAAAAACATTAACTCGCTACCATGGGGCAATTCAATGGTGTTGGCGTTGGTCAGTGGAGAATGTTGCGGCCCATCGGCACCAACGGCAGCATAACCGTCCAGATCGAAAATCTCACCATTTTCGTTAGCTACGAGGGCGGAAAGCAATTCCGGTTTTCTAATAGTGGATTGTTTTTTCTTTTTTGTGTATTGCTTATTTTTTCTCATGATAGGGTTCGTTTTTTCGACCAACGATACAAAGGAGCCAATCGACCAGGCGAGATCCCTGCCAGGCAACCTGCTGCAATAATGGCGTTGACCAGGGTGGTACGTAAAGGTCCCAGTTTTTCCCATCGCCTTCCCGAGGTGACCACTGCTGCCGGTGCGATAACAATACGGCCGTGGCGTGCCATTTTTCTGACAATGTAAAGATCTTCGGCAATGGGCACTTCGGGAAACCCGCCTGCAGCATGAAAATCCTTTTTGCGGATGAACAAGCCCTGGTCGCCATAGGGGAGCTTGAGTTTGTCGGCACGTAGATTGGTCCAGTAGACAATGCGATTCATGGAAGGTGTGTTCAGGTCCGTATCAAATCGGAATGCTCCGAGGATGTTTTTTTGATCCATGAAGGCTTCGAAAATGTGCGTCACATAACTTTGGGGAAGCTTCGTATCGGCGTGGAGGAAGAGCAGAACTTCTCCCATAGCAATGGCGGCACCCCGGTTTTGCTGGGCAGCCCGCCCTATTTTCCCGTAAACGATACGTGCACCCGAAACATGTGAAATGGTTACCGTTCGGTCTGTACTTCCACCGTCGGAAACAATCAGCTCCGCATCGGGTGAACGGGCAGATTCCAGTGTTTCTGCAATACGGCCTTCTTCGTTCAAAGCAGGGATGATGACAGACAAATAGGGTCGGTACGCACATTTCCAATCTGTTTCCCTGTTCAGGTCTTCAGCCGTATCCAGATCCGTCAGCTTTTTTAATAGAAAAGGGCTCATTTCTTTTTGTCCGGCTCGGTCCAAGGTTTTTTCCAATACATCCGACCGACTCCAGGCAATGTTGGAAAAAATATCTTGTGCCTTTTTCATCCCGACCAGCCAATACCCACCGTCGGTGCTGGGTCCCAGAACCAGATCATTTGAATTCAGCGCATTGAAGGCTTGGAATAGAAAGTCGATAGTTATTCCCGGAATATCAGTGCCGACCAGCACAACCTGGTTGGCTCCCTGGTCGAAAGCATGTTGAAATGCCGCCAGCATGCGATCACCAAGATCACCAGAGGTTTGTGGCAGGCAATCCATATCCGGATCACACAACCATTGCTTGATCTGTTCTGCTTGGCCCCCATCATGACAGAAAACCAAACGAACCCCTTTTTTCAGTGCTGATGCTCGAGCCACCTCCATGGTTTTTTCAGTGAGTTGTTTTTGAAGGGATGCGGCACCTACCGGGCCAAGGACAGGTATCAAACGGGTTTTTGTAACCCCAACGCCGGGATATCTCCCAAAAACAATCAATTGTAAATGGCCGGTTGGTTCAACCACCTATTTTTCCTCATCGGTAAAGACGTACCAGGTAAAGGGTTTCAGGAACGATGAAGTATCATTATTTATCACAGTGAACCAGTAATGTACATGAACCGATAAGGCGAAAACCAACATTTCAAGGAACGGTTCTTCAATAAATAAAACCTTGAATCCAGATTCGTTTTAAGATATGGATCATTTCCAGCGTGCAGGCTGAAGCCTGCTGAAAAAAAAATAAGGATTGTGAACCAAGGCCACGAAGGCTCCCGTCCAGAAGGACAGGTGATAGCGTGGCCTTTTTTTTTAATTTAGTGGTCGGTAAACAATAAAGGGGGCATCAATGTACGTAAAATCAATTAAATCGGCAATCTGGTCTGTTTTATTAACGGTTTTCATGACCTTTCCCGCCATGGCCCATTTCGGCATGGTGATTCCGTCCGACACCATGGTCATGCAGGATGATAATCGAGACATAACCGTTACACTCTCTTTTTCACATCCCATGGAAATGGCAGGGATGGAACTTGTAAAACCCAAAATCTTTGCCGTTTCCGCCAACGGAAAAAAGCAGGACTTGCTCGGATTTTTGAATCCGGTTAAGGTGATGGACCATGCGGCTTGGACTGTGCAATATGCCGTCAAGCGTCCGGGTACTTATGTTTTTCACATGGAACCTCAACCTTACTGGGAACCGGCCGAGGACTGTTTTATCGTGCACCTGACCAAAACTGTCGTTACAGCCTTCGGTGATGATGAAGGTTGGGACGTGGAGTTGGGGTTGAAAACCGAAATCGTGCCCATTACCAAACCGTTTGGTCTTTATAAGGGCAACGTATTCCAGGGGATCGTGAAAATGGATGGGAAACCGGTGCCTTACGCGGAAGTGGAAGTTGAATATTACAATAAGGAAAAGACAGCCCATGCGCCAACGGACTATATGGTCACCCAGACCATCAAGGCAGATAAAAATGGTCTCTTCACCTATGCAACACCGGCCTCGGGGTGGTGGGGCTTTGCCGCGTTGAATACCGCAGATTATACTATTGCGTATGATGGCCGGGAAAAGGATGTGGAGATGGGTGCTGTGATCTGGGTGTACTTTCACGACTGGAAATAGGGTATGCACATTTCGGAAGGGGTTTTGAACGGACCGGTACTCGTTGCAGGAGCGAGCATCGCCTTGGCCGGGACGGTTGTCGGTTTGAAAAAACTGGAACTGGATAATATTCCCCAGGCCGGCATGCTGGCGGCAGCCTTTTTCGTGGCTTCACTGATCCATGTGCCTGTAGGACCGGCCAGCGTCCATCTGATTCTCAACGGCATTGTTGGGCTGTTGCTGGGATGGGCGGCGTTTCCCGCCATCCTGACGGCGTTGCTTCTCCAGGCCATGATGTTTCAATACGGGGGTATTACCACCTTGGGCGTCAATACGGTTATTATGGCGCTGCCGGCGGTGATCTGTTACTATCTTTTCAAACCTTTCATCCACAAAACGCATCGTTCGGCCATGATTGGGGCATTTGCCTGCGGGGCCGGTTCCGTCCTTTTGGGGGCGATCCTGGTGGCCGCTGCGCTGATGTTCACAGAAAAAAATTTCCTGGAAGTGGCCGGCCTTGTGGTCATAGCCCATATACCAGTGATGATCATCGAAGGGGTGATCACGGCATTTTGCGTGGCCTTTTTAAAGAAAGTTAAGCCGGAAATATTCATGTAATCAAATGAAATGTATAAGAAAAATACTCACATTGGGGATAATTTTCACTTTTACCTGGTTCGGAATCGCTGATGCCCACAAGGTTTCCATCTTTGCCTGGGTAGAAGAAGATACGGTTCACACACAAAGCAAGTTCAGCGGTGGCAAAAAGGTGAAAAACGGCAAGGTGGAAGTGTTCGACACCAAAGGCGAGCTCCTGCTGAAAGGCCATACCGATGAAAATGGTGAATTCTCTTTCAAGGTACCCAAAATAACGGAATTGAAAATTGTCCTTGATGCAGGAATGGGCCATAAAAATTCATGGACGCTAACCGTCGGTGAAGTGCATGAAGGCGTATCGGCAACGGATGCTTCCAAACCCGTGCCGTCCGATTTGGCGGAAAACAGACTATTATCATACCATTCTGGGGATGATATCACAAATCCATCCTCCCCGCCTGATGATGTGACAACAGTCCTGTCTGCCAAGGATGTCGAAGCCATTGTTGCCCGGCAACTGGAACAAAAGTTGAAACCGTTGACCCGAATGCTTGCGGATGCACAGGAAAGTGGGCCGACCGCAGGTGATATTTTCGGCGGTATCGGTTATATTCTTGGCCTTGTGGGACTGGGCGTCTATATTCGATATAGAAAGGATGATCGGCGTCGATGAACCAAGATTCCTTTGCCGAGGGCCATTCGGTGATTCACCGCATCGATCCTCGTCTGCGGCTGGTAGGAGCGGTTGCGCTGGCGGTAGTCGTGGCCGTTTCCTATGATTTCACCACCCTGATCACAGCCCTGGCGTTGTCGCTCCTGTTGGCGTTGATGGCTCAACTGGACCTGCGAACCGTCATCCGGCGACTGTTGGCTCCAATCCTGTTTCTCCTTTTGCTGTGGGCTGTGCTGCCCTGGTCTTTTAAAGGGGAATCCTTTTTAACCTGGGGCCTGATAACCTTGACCCGTCCAGGGATCACCCTGTGCGCTCAGATCAGCCTGAAAACCATCGCACTGATGGTCACCTTCATGGCTTTGTTGGCTACCATGACCGTCGATACCCTCGGCCATGCCCTCAACCGTCTGCGCTTTCCTGACAAATTGGTGGTTATGCTGCTAATTACTTTTCGCTACCTCTTCGTTATCGAACAGGAATACCGGCGATTGTTAAGAGCCATGAAAATTCGTAATTTTCAACCTAAAACCAACCTGCACAGCTACCGGACGTATGCCTACCTGATTGGCATACTGTTCGTACGTGCTTCGGAACGTGCCCGCCGGGTACATGGAGCCATGATCTGCCGGGGATTTAGCGGCAAGTTTTTCAGCCTTCGGGAGTTTTCTCCCCATCCCTGGAACGGCGCTTTTTGTTTTTTCATTACTTTTTCGTTGATTCTTTTAATCATTTTGGAATGGGTGGTATGATCGTGAGTCCTGTCGTTCTCAGCTTAAAAAAGATCTGTTTTGGTTATCCGGGGGGCCAACTTATTCTAAACGATCTCGATTTCCACATTCACGCCGGTGATCGAATCGGCCTTGTGGCGCCTAATGGGAGCGGGAAAACAACCTTGTTTCATGTGGCCATGGGACTTCTCAAGCCCGTTTCCGGAACGATCGAAGCCTTTGGCAAGGTAAGAAAAAAAGAGGCTGATTTTGTTGAGGTGCGCAGGCGTATCGGACTCTTGTTTCAGGACGCAGACGATCAGCTTTTCAGCCCAACGGTATTGGATGATGTGGCCTTCGGACCGTTGAACTTGGGAAAAACCAGGGAGGAGGCGGTCAATGTAGCCGAAAAGACCCTCGATTTTTTAGGACTGACCGGTTTCGAGGATCGGGTGACCCACAAACTTTCCGGGGGTGAAAAACGTCTGGTTTCCCTGGCTACGGTGCTGGCCATGGAACCGGAAGTGTTGCTGCTGGACGAACCCTCCACCGGGTTGGACGCCGCAACAAAGGAAAAACTTATCGATATCCTCAATTCGCTGGATCTCTCCCTTGTTTTCATCTCCCACGAATTCGATTTCTTGTCTCAAACGGCCCAACATATCTACACCATGGAAAACGGCCGCATTTTATTCGACAAGGAACTACATCTCCACACTCACCAGCACGCCCATTTGATGGGGCAACAGCCTCACAAGCATATTTAGAAAAAATTAATTAAAGACTTTGGGGTAAAGTCGTATTCTGGGGGAAATATGTTGAAGGTATGCTTTCTTCTATGGTACCTGAGGGCACGCTGTTTTCCGGCAAATACTGCAGATGGCGCGTAAGGGTTGTGCCGACCACTCCGATGAGATAACAATCGATAATATCGCTTGGAATGAATAGGTTGGCTTAAAATGGCGCAGTCGTTGGAATAATCCCGACTGAAAACCATATATTGCATCGAAATCAGGAGTATAACAAACATGAGACTCGGTATTATCGGCCTTTCCCAATCGGGAAAGACCACCGTTTTTGAAGCGTTAACTCGCAGCGCAGCTACCGACGGCCAGCACCAGGAAAGCCGTATCGGCACGATCATCGTCCCCGATAAGCGGGTGGAGGTCCTCAGCGAAATGTACAATCCCCGGAAAACCATTTTTACCCAGGTGGCCTATTTCCTTCCCGGCAAATCAGATCATGGCGGGGGCCCCAAAAAAGAGCAGAGCATCTGGACTCAGGTGCGGGACTGCGACGCCCTTATCCATACGATTCGCAATTTCAGCAGCTACGGTGTCGATGCGCCGACACCCAAAGAAGACGTAATAACCATCGACCAGGAGTTGATCATTTCCGACCTGGTGGTAGTGGAAAAAAGATTGGAGCGTCTGGCTCTGGATGAAAAGCGCGGAAAAAAACCCAACCCCGAGGAGATCACGCTTTTAAAACAGTGCATAGCACACCTGAACAATGAAATACCCCTGCGTCGGTTTCCGGAAATCGCCAGGACCAAGCTGTTGCGTGGATTTGCCTTCCTCTCGGCCAAACCTATGCTGATCCTTTTCAACAATGCTGATGAGGACGATTCCCTTCCTGATTCCTCATCCATGCCGGAAGGTGAAGAATGTATGGTGATCCGGGCCAAACTTGAGCAGGAAATAGCTCAGATGACGGACGAAGAGGCCGATGAATTTCTGGCTGAATTCAACATCACAGCATCGGCCACGGACCGGGTCATCCAGCGCTCTTACGATCTGATGGGGCTGATTTCATTTTTTACTGTTGGCGAGGACGAAGTACGGGCCTGGACAATCGGGCGGAACACAGATGCTGTGGATGCCGCCGAAGTAATCCACTCGGATATCAAAAAAGGCTTCATCAGGGCCGAAGTGCTTGCTTATGACGACCTCATGGACGCCGGTACTTATGCCGAGGCCCGTAAAAAAGGAACGGTTCGCCTGGAGGGAAAAACCTACAAGGTTTGTGACGGGGATATCATCAATTTTCGATTCAATGTCTGATCCTTATCTCAGCCGAATGCACAAATACCTATCGGTTCAAAAAATTCAAAATATTTTAATATGTTAGAGCGCTCCTTAGCTGTAAAATCATCGTCGACAAAACCCATCTGGAAGTCCTTGATAGCCGACAGTATCACCCGGCTCGACCAGTTGGCCAAGAATTTCGAAATCGATCTCCACCAGCTGGCGCCGGTAGTCCGCAACTTTCCGATACGTATCACTCCATACTACCTCTCCCTGATCAAACAACCGCATGATCCCTTATGGAGACAGGTGATACCAGATTTGGCAGAACTTACGGATACCGTTACCACAAAAGACCCTCTTTGTGAGGAAGAAAGCTCTCCAGTGCCGGGTCTCATTCATCGCTATCCGGATCGGGTGGTATTGCTTGTATCCGAACAATGTGCCGTGCACTGCCGCTTTTGTATGCGCAAGCGACGGGTGGGAATAGCTGCCCATGAGGATCTTCTCGGTGCGGGCCTGGAGTATATCCGGCAGACCCCCCAAATCCACGAAGTAATTCTTTCAGGTGGTGATCCATTGATGCTGGATGATGAACCGCTGGCCCGGATACTAAACGAAATCAGACAATGCAACCATGTTCGAGTCATCCGTATCCACTCCCGAATGCCTTGCACTCTTCCCCATCGGATTACTGATGATTTCACAAAAATGCTGAGAGACTTTTCACCTGTCTACCTGAACATACATTTTAATCACCCGGATGAGATCACCCAACAGTCAGCCCATGCATGTAACCAGCTGGCTGATGCCGGCATTCCGATAGGTTCCCAAACGGTCTTGCTCAAAGGGGTCAACGATGATGAGGAGACCATGCACAGGCTTATGGAAAAACTGCTGCATAACCGTGTTCGGCCCTATTATCTCCACCAATTGGATCGAGTGCAGGGAACCGGTCATTTCCATGTGCCTGTTTCAACGGGTTTACACATCATGGATCGATTACGTGGTTGGCTCTCCGGAATGGCAGTCCCGAATTATATGGTCGATCTTCCAGGCGGAGGCGGGAAAGTTCCTCTGACACCCCAATATATAATTAGAAAAGAAGCAAGATGTTGGCATATTAAAAATTTTGAGGGCCGGATGTTTTCATATCCAATTTCTTCACATAACTTACCTTGAACTTTTTTTCAGGGGCTTTTCACGGCTTATGTCTTGTGGCATGATGGCTGTCAAGCAATTTTGGGAGCAGGACTTTCACAAGTGAATTCAGCAATGAAATGATCGGAGGAAAAAATGAGACCGGGTCCAAACAATGCAATAACGGATGTGGCGGGAATCCAGGTCGGGCAGTATACTGATATAGAAGCCATGAGCGGCGTGTCCGTCATTTTGGCAGGCAAAGGGGCCGTCGCAGGTGTGGATATTCGGGGCTCGGCGCCTGGAACGCGCGAAACGGACGTGATTGCACCAATAAATCTGGTTGAAGAGGCCCAGGCCGTGGT